>JADNEJ010000671.1 GCA_016292295.1 Candidatus Thiodictyon intracellulare | reverse complement strand
ACTCGCGCCTTCGCCCACTTGGCCAGCATCATCGAGACCTGTCGCCAACGCGCCGCCTCGCCCTGGCCGTCTCTGTCCGTCTCTGGCCGAGGTGATCCGCCAGCGGCGCCAATGACTTCAAGCTCCACCGTTGCCCTCACCAGCTATCTGATCGGGGCAACCCGCTACGGCTACTTGGCAACCAGGGGGGGCTAAACGGTTACGAGGTTCGTGGGTCAAGCATTTTTTTGGACAGACGCTGGAACAGGCCAGACAGACGATGCTGTCAAGCATGACATTGACATTAATCATAATAAAATTTGGCTCCTCAAAATCGTCGTCGTCGTCCGCGTCCAGTTCCTCCAGGTCCAGGTCATCCCGGTCGACGAGATCAAAGACGTCGCGGGGGCAAACCTTGTAGCAGCGACCGCAGCCGATGCAGCGGACCTGGTTGATGTTGGTGACAAAGGCTGGCGTCCATGAGGTCCCGCCGCGGGTGATGCCAGTGATTTTACTAATACTCAGTATGCAATTTTTAATGTGGTCGATACCATCCGATCGCGGGTCGGCGGGTGCCGGGCCTGGCCGACAGCAGTTGTTTTGCCTGTCGTTTGGCCTTCAACGGCAACCCATGCGGGCTCTCAAATGATCTCTGGGGCTGCGCCACGCTATCCTAGCAGCCTGTCGGACTTAGCGACCGGCGCCACCGCCTGAGGCCATTGGACAGGCTTTGTGGCGTAAAAGAGACTATTTTCGGCTAGAAACGCGGTTTTCCGCAGTGTTCCCCTGACTGCAGGCGTAATACGGCCATCCGTTTCAGATTCTACGCCAGGCAGACTAGCGTCCACTCGCTCTGGACGTTGTCCAGTCCACGGGCGAGAAATTAGCGGAAGCTCATCACCGATTTGATAACCCCGAACACCGGTTCGCCGGTCTGTTTGCGCAGCGCAGAGGCGGCCCGACCAGGCCCGGTCTTGAGTCGGTTGGTCATGCGCTCGACCGGCGTGGCCGCGGGCGCCAAC
>JADNEJ010000078.1 GCA_016292295.1 Candidatus Thiodictyon intracellulare | reverse complement strand
GGCCGCGACTGCCTGAGCGGCAGCGCGCGGCATGCCCGGCCGCCGCGCCGGGGCCACGTAGCTTTACCAAAACTCTCGGCAGGTTACCCGCCGCGACTAAACTGGAATCTCACATGAGAGACGTATACACATGAGAGACGTATAGTTTAGGTCGAAGAGGTCACCCGCGCGGTGATCGGCCAAACGCTTTCAATGACTTGTTTTTCTTTATGTGAGAAATGCCCGGATTTAGGATGAACTCTGATGATTGCTTCAACCGATGCCTTGCTCTTGATCGCCGGGGTGGACGAGGCTGGGTGCGGCCCCCTGGCTGGTCCGGTCTGTGCCGCCGCGGTCATCCTGGACTACGCGCGACCCATCCCCGGGCTTGGTGACTCCAAACAGTTGAGCGCCAAGCGGCGCGAGTCCCTGGAGCTTGCGATTCAGTCGCGCTCGCTCGCCTGGTCCGTCGCCTGGGCGAGTGCCGCAGAGATTGACGCCATCAATATCCTTCAGGCCAGTCTGCTCGCCATGGCCCGCGCCGTGGCCGCGCTGGACCGCCGCCCTGACCGTGTCTTGGTGGACGGCAACCGCGTCCCGGACTGCGGTTGTCCGGTGCAGACCATCATCCGCGGCGACGCACTGATCTCCGCCATCGGCGCCGCCTCCATCCTCGCCAAGGTCACGCGCGACCGGCTCATGTGTCGACTGGACCTCGATTTCCCCGGCTACGGCTTCGCCGCCCACAAGGGCTATCCCACCGCCGTCCACCGCGCCGCCCTGCGCCGCTTCGGACCCTGCCCAGAGCACCGTCGAAGCTTCGCCCCGGTGCGCGATAGTTGTGCGCGATCGTCAATCGCTAGCTTTTGACCCTGGAAAAAGCAGGTCTCACGCCACCTCGACTTTGGCCATTTTTGCAATCGGGCAACGGCCTCGCGCGTGATGCCACGGCGATGCCGACGCGTGCGCTGAGCACAGGGTTGCGGCGGCCGCTCGTCGCGGCCAGGCGGCACCCGCCAGTGGCCGTGGCA
>JADNEJ010000286.1 GCA_016292295.1 Candidatus Thiodictyon intracellulare | reverse complement strand
TCATGGCTGAATCAGATTGAAATTTAGTTCTCGATCTTGGCCCGCAAAGTTATTCAACGAGGAAATTTTCTTTCGGTCGAAGATCTATGCGATAAGATCAACAAATTCATTGAATATTTCAATGAAATTAAGGCCAAGCCTTTCCGCTGGACATACCAGAGCAAGTCGCTGGAAGCCTAGCCGGAAGTGATCCGAGTGATTCCATCGCGAGGTACTAGTGCAGCATTATGTAGCAACTGCACATAGTTATCGAATCAATTGGTTACGCAGAACCTGGCGGCAACTCAGTGCGATGCGGACGGGTGGGCGCCGGGATCTGCCAGATTTCAGTGAGAAATCCGGCTGCCGAGGCTGGCTCAGAATCGGGAAGTCGGGCCTTGATTACAAATCCGCCAAAGGCCGGCCAGCCCATGTGGGTTTGCGCGCGCAAGACCATGTTTTGCAAGGGAGCGGCGACGCCGTGACTTAACAAGGTGGGCGGAATTATGATCAAGGGCGGGAAGTCGTAGCCAAGTTACTAAATAAATAGCAATGTGCGTTTGCTACTATAATGCCGGAAAACTGCTCTTTCTGGGAAAACGGCAGTGGCCGGGATTTCGGTTGAAGCGGGCGCCAAGAGCAGCTATTCTATGATTAGCTAATCCGAGACCAAAACCATGCAGACCCAGGTCAATATCCACGAGACCAAGACCAGCTTCTCCCAGCTCATTGAGCAGGTCGAGGCCGGAGGTGAGGTCGTGATCGCCACGGGCGGGGTCGCCCGTGGTCCGTCTGGTGGCGGTCGCGGAGCCTCGTCCGCGCCGGGTGCTCGGGGCCCTGGCGAACACCTGGTGAGCCCGGGCGACTATGGTGAGCCCGGGCGACTATAATGTGCCGCTTCCCGATGAACTGCTCGACGCCTTCGAGGGGCGCTAGCAGCCTGTCGGACTTCGGAGCCCCGTCGGGGCAGCGGGTCCGGCACACTGTCGGGATCAACCCCGATGGCCGCCCGATGGCTGGAGTGCTACTGCCGAT
>JADNEJ010000323.1 GCA_016292295.1 Candidatus Thiodictyon intracellulare | reverse complement strand
GTATTACGTCTGCAGTCAGGGGAACACCGCGAAAAACTGCGTTTCTAGCCGAAAATCGTCCCATTTTTTGCCACAAAAGCCCGCCCAAGGGCTTCAGGCTGGGCGCCAGTCGCTAAGTCCGACAGGCTGCTAGATCAGGTTGCCGCCGGTCAGCGCTTCGACGGGAATCGCTGTGCCGCCTTTCTCCAGTATGAGGCCCATCTCTACTACGGGGCCGGAGAATCGGCGCAGGCCCTGGCGGCACTGGAGTCCGGGTTTGCGCTGGCCCCCGCGAACCCAGTGCCGCTCCTCACGACCGCCGAGTGGAGCCTGGGTGCGGCCGATCCGACGGCGGCCCGCACCTATTACGCCCGGGCACGCGCCGTCAAGTTGGCACCATCCTGCAATCTAGATGCCCTTTTTGCAGAGGTCACCGGCCGGCTGGAAAAAGCCCCCAGGCGCCCCGCGGATTGAGCGTCGGCAGGGCGGCGCGGCCGCAGCGTCGGCCGTGTCGTGTTTTTGTGCACAGGGTCAGTGGCTTGACAAACGCTTTCAGTGGCTTGGGGCCCGGGGTCCGATCGGCACCCGGCGGAAAAATGCAAGTCACTGAACGACATTATAAATGGTAGTCGGTCAATTTCCGGTCAATTCGTTCCAGCGACAATGAGGGCGCACCCTTAGCGACCCTGCCCAAAGGTTGCACACAGATTTATCCACAGAACCTGTTGGCAGTTCGCGCAAAGTCTTGCGGCACACTGTCTTACCGGGAGCTTAGTAACCGTTTAGCCCTCCTGGTTGCCAAGTAGCCGTAGCGGGTCGCCCCGATCAGATGACTGGTGAGGGCAACGGTGGAACTTGAAGTCCTTGGTGCCGCTGGCGGATCACCTCGGCCAGAGACGACCAGGGTGAAACGGCGCGTTGGCGACAGGTTTCAATGATGCTGGCCAAACGAGCGAAGGCGCGGGTGCCCTGCGCGGTGCGAGTCCCCATGCCGATGCGGCGGGCGATGACCCAGTGGCGCCGGGCGCGCTCGGCCT
>JADNEJ010000523.1 GCA_016292295.1 Candidatus Thiodictyon intracellulare | reverse complement strand
TGGTCGCGCGTACGCCGGTGGGCGGCACGCAGCTCGGCGAGTTGTTCGGTGGAGAGAGTATAGTCGAGAATATAGACGATAATATATTTATATCAAAATATTACGATAGTAACATGAGATAAAATATAATATTAGACGTGTACATTTCTATTTTTCCTGATACTCGAACATGGTCGTGGGGCTCGCGCGGATGTTCGAGATGCGCCTGCCGATGAAATTACACAGTCACTACAAGGCTATCAACATCATCGACTTCTGGCGCCGCTGGCACATTACCCTGTCGCGCTCCCTGCGTGACTACCTCTACATTCCACCGGGGAGCAACAGCGGCGGCGCCGCGCGCCGCTACCTCAATCTGATGGCCACCATGCTGATCGGGGCTCTGACACGGCGCCGGCTGGACCTGCGTGCTCTGGGGCGCCCTGCATGGGTACTATCTGGTTATCAACCACATCTGGCACGCCATCCGGCGTCGCCTGGGTCTCAGCATCGGCAGCGGGAGGCGGCTCGGGCGCATCAGTGCTCGCTTAGTGACCCTGATCGCGGTCGCGACTGCCTGGGTGCTGTTTCGGGCTGCCGACCTGGAGACCGCCCGCTCCATGTTGTCGTCCATGTTGTCGTCCATGGTGGGGTTGAACGGGATCGGCCTGCCGGAGGGACTCGCGGCTCGGGTCGAGGCGCTGGCGCCCTGGCTGATCCCGGCCCTGTGGCTCAATTTCGGGTGGACCTTCCCACACGAGCTGGTCTATTGGTCTGCGGGCCTGCCCTGGATCGGCCTCTTGCTGGTCATCGCACGCATTGCCCCCAAGAGCAACCCCCGCTTACCGGCAGCGCTTGAAATTGGGGTGGAAACCCTGAATCTTGGCCGGCTTCATCTTGCGTGGGGCGACGCGATCTAGTCGCATGGCTTCGACACTGGCCGCCATCGTCAAGACCAACGCGGTGACTAGTTCCTGGCCCGTGAGTCCCAAGAGCAGCCGTGCGATGGCGTGCTTCATCTTCGAGAAGGCGTTGGCG
>JADNEJ010000002.1 GCA_016292295.1 Candidatus Thiodictyon intracellulare | reverse complement strand
ATGGCCGTATTACGTCTGCAGTCAGGGGAACACCGCGGAAAACTGCGTTTCTAGCGAAAAACAGTCTCTTTTTTGCCGCAAAAGCCCGTTCAAGGACCTCAGGCGGCGGCGCCGGTCGCTAAGTCCGACAGGCTTCTAGCCCCGTGAGCAGCCTAATCGACATCTCGGTGCAAGCCTGGGACGTGCAGCATTATCCGAACCGCGACGACTCGTGGTCGTTATTCCTGAACAGCACCCTGATCGCCTCTCGCAGCAGCATCTATGGCGTCAGCAAGGGCAGCAGCAACGCCAATTTTTCCAACAACCTTAGCTCGGGCCAGTTACTCACCGGACTGGCCGTAAACGTCAACGACATTATTACCTTCCAGGTAAAGAGAGACTCGAAGTATGAGTTCGGGCATTTCACCGGTGTTGCCCTGACGCTCACGATCTATGACGCCCCGGAACCCGGCAACCTTGCCCGGATGGGTCTGGGACTCGCGGACGCGATGTTCAGCAGGCGTCGGACCTCCGCCTGATCAAAAGCATTGATCCTACTTCCGGACACGTCGATAACGCAGTCACGTAGGGTGGACAAGCGCAGCGCTGTCCACCCGGCGCCGAGTGATGAGCATCGCTGCGCTCTGCCCATCCTACTCACTGCCTATGCATTCACTCTCATCCGTCAAAATCCTGAACTCGGTCAGTGTATTGTGTCCGAAGGTGCTGCTTAAGGCCACATCGGCGGCATCCCGGCCGCGGGCGATCAGCACCCGGCCGATGCGCGGGACATTGTTGCGGGCATCGAAGGTATACCATTGACCGCCAAGGAAGACATCGAACCAGGCGGAGAAATCCATGGGGCTTGCAGCCTGCGGCACGCTGATGTCGCCGAGATAGCCGGTGCAGTAGCGCGCCTGGATATACACGTCTCATCTGAGATTTTCGCTCATGGCCTTAGCGTAACCGGCCGACGTCGATATATTATCGTCCCTATGCTCGACTAGACCCTCTCCACCGAACAACTCGCCGAGCTGCGT
>JADNEJ010000166.1 GCA_016292295.1 Candidatus Thiodictyon intracellulare | reverse complement strand
ACCCGCGCCTTCGCCCACTTGGCCAGCATCATCGAAACCTGTCGCCAACGCGCCGCCTCGCCCTGGCCATCTCTGGCCGAGGTGAACCGCCAGCGGCGCCAAGGACTTCAAGCCTCAACGTTGCCTTCACAAGCCATCTGATCGGGGCCACCCACTACGGCTACTTGGCAACCAGGGGGGGGCTAAACGGTTGCTGAAGAACTGGAAACCCTGGACTTTGACCTAACCCTGGGCGACCCCACGCTACCGGTAGATCACTCATGAGAAACTGTCCCCAGAAACCTATGCCCTGGTCGCCGACCGTGCCGAATGCCTGGCCACCGAGGAGGCCATGGAGGCGGCGCTCGACCGCCTGACCTTGGACATCACCGACCACCTGGCCGGGACCGATCCGGTCGTCCTGTGTGTGATGACCGGCCGCGTCATCGCCGCGGGGCTATTGTTGCCCCGGCTAAATTTTCAATTGCGACTAAGCTATGTCCATGTGAACCGTTACCACGGGACCACCGGTCTTAATTATAATTCCGCCTACCTTGTTCAGTCTCGGCGTCGCCGCTCCCTTGCAGAACATGGTATTGCGCGCGCAAACCCACATGGACTGACCGACCTTAGGCGGACTTGTGATCAAGGCCGGACCACCCGCGGCGGTGACCTCAGCTGGCAGTACCGCCCGTTGGAGGCCATCCGCGGGGAGCAGGTGCTGATCTTGGATGACATTCTCGACGAGGGCCTGACCCTGGAGGCGATCCCCGCGCCTGCCGCGAGGACGGGGCGGACGCCGTGCATACGGCGGTCCTGGTGGAGAAGGGTCGCCCCCATGTCTGCCCGGCGGATTTCGTCAGCGTCAATGTTGCTGACCGCTATTTGTTCGGCTACGGACTAGTACCTCGCGATGGAATCGCTAGGACCACTTCCGGCTAGGCTTCCAGCAGCTTGCTCTAGTATGTCCAGCGGAAAGGCTTGACCATCGTCTCATTGAAGTAGTCGATGAATTTGTTGATCTTATCGCATAGATCTTC
>JADNEJ010000033.1 GCA_016292295.1 Candidatus Thiodictyon intracellulare | reverse complement strand
CAAGGGGATGTACCGCGATGCGGTACGCTCGAGCAAAAGCCGCGTGGTGACCTGTCTGGGCATGCAATGGGTCTGCATGGCGTTGATCGTTCCCTTGTCCTGGAGCCAGCGACCCTGGGCGTTGCCGTTTCTGACCTTGCTAGCGCCATCGCAACGGGCCAATGTCGCGGTGGGGAAGGCGCATCGGACCGTAGTCGAGTTGAAGATGTCACAAGTTTTTTAATGTTTATATTAATACGATAAATAACTGGGCAGGTCGGTGGGCTGTCGAGGTGATCAACAGGGTCTATGATTTTGGACGGCCGAGGCGTCAAGCCGATATTTGCCGAAGCCGACGAGAAAATAATCCTAGAGTGCTTAGAAATTGAGCCGTGTTCGCTGAGGAAACTCGACGCAATGGTAATAGAGCGGTCTGGGAAGACAGCGAGTCTAGTACCTCACGATGGAATCGCTCGGACCACTTCCGGCTATGCTGCCAGCGGCCTTGATCACAAATCCGCCAAAGGCCGGCCGGCCCATGTTGGTTTGCGCGCGCAAGGCCATGTTCTACAAGGGAGCGGCGACGCCGGGACTGAACAAGGTGGGCGGAATTATGATCAAGGCCCACACTTGCCTTTGACGCCGAGGTTACCGTTAATGCCGATGGCATCCGCGACTAAACGCACGACGAATTCTGAGGAATGGGTATTGAGATTGTCCATGACGAGGTGCAACTGCAGCTCCGCTGGGCACGCAGCAAAAATAGGGGGATAGGAAACGTGCGAAATCGTCTTCGGTTCGCGTCTGGTCGAGTTGCCGAATCACCTTGTCGGTCACGACGTTGAACCCGGTAATGGCCTTGATCATAATTCCGCCTACATTGCTCAGTCCCGGCATCGCCGCTCCCTTGCAGAACATGGTCTTGCGCGCGAAAACTCACATGGGCCGGCATGGGCCGGTCGGCCTTGGGCGGATTTGTGATCAAGACCTCCGGCAATCAAGGTATGGGTGCCGTGGCGCTTATACTCGAACTCGCGGCGCTCGA
>JADNEJ010000545.1 GCA_016292295.1 Candidatus Thiodictyon intracellulare | reverse complement strand
GGGAGCGGCGACGCCGGGACTGAACAAGGTGGGCGGAATTATGATCAAGGCCGCATCGCCGTGCTGCTCGGCCTGTGTCTCGGCCTGCCGAGGGCCGGTGACCTGCCAGCCGCGGAACAGGCCAGGGTCCGGGTCGGCCCTGCCGCCTTCCGGGTGGAGTTGGCGCAGACGCAAGAGGAGCGGCGCCGCGACCTGATGCTCCGTCGGCACCTACCCGCGGACCAGGGGATACTCTTCGTCCAGCCCTCAGCCATCGCATCGCAGAATTCTAGATGAAAAACAACATTATTTCGCTCGATCTGCTGTATTTCGACGCCGCCGGGACCCTGCTTCAGATAGTCCCAGAGGCCCAGCCTTGCCGTCAGCAGGACTGCCCCACCTACCCCAGCACCTCCACCGCCGTCGGCTACATCCTGGAGAACAAAGGTGGCGCGGCCGCCCGCCAAGCTATTGAGGTCAGGGACCCCTTGGCGCTCGTGCGCTAGCCGACCCTGGTGCGGTCCACCGCGAAAGTCGCGCAGCGACGCTGTGGGAGCGGCTTCAGCCGCGACGAGGCCGCGCAAATGCCCGTCACGTCGCAGGTTACCGCGGCCTCGCAGCGCAGCTGCAAGCCAAATCCGGAAATGTCTCACGCCAAGGCGCCAAGCTCGCAAAGAAATACAATAAGTTGAACTAATCCGCTCCGCGGGGCCGATTCGCGGCCATCCCGTAGCGCCACTGAATAGCGAATGAAGCGCGGATAAGCGCAGCCGCCCCGCGGTTTACTCCGGCCTCGCCCGATTCCCCATCGTCCACACCCGAAGCGGCCCACTCCGGGTCGTTGACAGAGGACCGGACGATGACTCCCTTGCGTCAGTAGATGATCACGGCCATGCAGATGCATGGCTTTTCGCCGCGCACCGACGAAAGCTACCTGGCCGCGGTGCAGGATTTGGCGAAGTTCGCTCGCCGCTCCCCGGACACCCTCGCACAGGCCTTGATCATAATTCCGCCCACCTTGTTCAGTCCCGGCGTCGCCGCTCCCTT
>JADNEJ010000385.1 GCA_016292295.1 Candidatus Thiodictyon intracellulare | reverse complement strand
TCGTGCGTTTAGTCGCGGATGCCATCGGCTTTAACGGTAACCTCGGCGTCAAAGGTAAGCGTGAAATTCTCGAGTCCATGGCGACGCACCAAGCGTTTCTTTGCGATCCCACGCATCGCGTCGTCTTTCATTTCATGCCTAAGCACTGTTCATGACTGAATTCAGATTGAAATTTGGTTCTCGAAATTAGTCCGCAAAATTATTCGACGAGAAAATTTTTTTCGGTCGAAGATCTATTGCGATAAGATCAAAAAATTCATCGACTACTTCAATGAGACGCCGGCTAAGCCTTTCCGCTGGACATACCAGAGTAAGCCGCTGGCAGCCTAGCCGGAAGTGGTCCGAGCGATTCCATCGCGATGTACTAGTGAGATCACGCATATTTGCCAGTTGCCTGAGCACAGGAGCGCATAACGCCATGGACCAGAAGCGCAACGATAAAGCCCAAATATCGCCGCGCATCAACTGCAACGACTGCGCCGCCGTCTGCTGCCGCCTCGAGGTCCTGTGCATCACCGAAACCGGTGTCTTCCGCCGTTTCACCAGGCCCAACCCCGGCGGCGTGCCGTCGATGGACCGCCTGGCGGACGGCTGGTGCGCCGCGTTGGACCGCGACAGCCTGCGCTGTCGTATCTATGAACAGCGGCCCCTGATCTGTCGGGAATTCGAGGAAGGTGGACCCGATTGTATCGTGGAGCGCGCGGCCTGGAGTGGTGACTGATCCGGCCGCGGCGCTCCGGTACAGAGCACCTGACATCGGTGCGGGGGGGGGGCGCCTGGTCCCGAGATGCCTCCGCACGACGCAGTGTCGGCGGTTCGCACAGCGGACCTTAAAGACCATCGTACTATTTGCGTGCATTCGCGTTCATTAGCGGAATTAGCGGCATTATGTATACACGTCTCATCTGATATTATCGTTTAGGACCCTAGCGTAACCGGCCGACGTCGATATACTATCGTCCCTATGCTTGTGCTTGACTATACCCTCTCCACCGAACAACTCGCCGAGCTGCGTGCCGCCCACCG
>JADNEJ010000368.1 GCA_016292295.1 Candidatus Thiodictyon intracellulare | reverse complement strand
GATCGGCGTCGTCGCATTGTCTGAGGTCGTGATTGCTCAGGTGCATGGTAGTGGCCTGGCGGCGCTTGCCCCCTCTCGCTTAGGAGCTTGTGCCATATTCTGGCACGGCCATCGAGCTGTGTCGCGTAGGCTTATGGTCGTCCACGAGGGCTAAGAACAAGAGGGGCTAAACGGCTACCTCCAAGAACCCCTACCTGTCCTTCAAGTTCCGGGGCGGCGCGGCCGGCGACTCGGTGGAGATCGCCTGGAAGGACAACCTGGGCCAGAGCCAGAGCGAAACCGCCTAGATCAGTTGATAATGGCGTCCCGTTCCGCCTCGAGCCAAAGTCCCCCATGCCGCCTCTGAACCGCTGGATTCCCGCCTTCACCCTGGCCCCGAGCACCCTCTTCGGCGCCGTGACGCACACCGCGGCCGCGCTGCAGCAGCCGGTGGCGGTTCCACCCGCGCCCGCTGTGACCGACTTCGGTGCCCTGTTCAACGAGGCCTTCTTTCTCAAACTCGGCTTCTCCTTCATGGTCGGCCTGGCGGTAGGCTATGCACTGAAGATCGCCTTCAAACTCTCCCTGGTGGCGGTCGGCGTGATCCTGATCGGTATCTTCGCGCTGCAATACGCCGGCATCGCACACATCGATTGGTCCGAAATGGAGGGGTATTACGACACCTGGGCCGGTTGGCTGTCGGTCAACGGCGCCGCTTTTCTGGAATTTATCGGCCACAACCTCTCAAACTCCGCATCATTCATCGCCGGGTTGGCCTTGGGACTCAAGATATAACCGCGAGCGGCAAACCAGAAGGAGCAGTTCTCACGCCAAGCCGCCAAGCTCGCCAAGGTTTTCCAGCACCTTATCTGCCTTAGGCCATTCACCCGGCGGGTCACTTGGTGACTTTGCCTCGACTTTGGCCATTTTTGCAGTCGAGCGACGGTCCCGTGCGTGACGCCACGGCGGTGCCGCCGCGTGCGCTGAGCAGGGGGGTTGCAGCGGCCGCTCGTCGCGGCCAGGCGGCACTCGCCAGTGGCCGTGGCACGCGGGGAC
>JADNEJ010000294.1 GCA_016292295.1 Candidatus Thiodictyon intracellulare | reverse complement strand
GGCGGCACCGGTGATGGCGGCGCGAACAGGCGTGCATCCAGGCGCAGGCGCGAGACCAGGCCCACCTGGGCGCTGAGGCACTCCTAGCCCAGGCGCACACAGAAATAGCTGCCGTCCCCAGCGAGGACCCAGCGGCAGCGCGTGAATCCGCGTGTCACCAGCCGCACCATGACGACGGTCCAATCGATGACGATCCGATGCGCCTTCCCCGCCGCGAGGTTGGCCCGTTGCGAGGGCACCAGCAAGTTCAGAAACGACAACGCCCAGGGCCGCCAGCTCCAGGGCAAGAAGACGATCAACGCCATGCAGACCCATTACAGACCCAGACAGGTCGCCACGCGGCTTTTGCTCGAGCGTACCGCATCGCGGTACATCCCCTTGGCAGCAACGCGCACGCCCTTGCGCCGCTCCAGGGTCTCGTCCACCACTACCAGGATCGGCCAGCCAGGCGGCAGCAGCGCAATCAGCAGTCCCAACAGGATCTGCGGCCCCTGCGCTCCCGACCAGCGTCCCCGACTCAGGACCCAGTGGTCACGCTCAAACCGGTGCTCGTGCGCCAGCCCCATGACCCGCAGGACCGCGGCCACTGTACGCGGGCCTTGGGCCAGCAGCGTGCCGGTCACCAAGACCTGCACATGGCGTCAGGTCGGCGCGGTGAACAGCGGCACAAAGGGCAACAGAGAGGGCAACAGAGTCGGTACAATCGAGGCTGGCAGGAGGGGCATCCCTGGATACGTCAGGTGTTTTGGTCGACCTCGGAACATACACTGTTGATACCCTACCTGTCTTCCCCTGCGTGTCCCCGCGTGCCACCGCCACTGGCGGGTGCCGCCTGACCGCGACGAGCGGCCGTCGCAACCCCCTGCTCAGCGCACGCATCGGCACCGCCGTGACGTCACGCGCGGGGCCGTCGCCCGACTGCAAAAATGGCTAAAGTCGAGTCGACGACTACGAACGTAACCGTTTAGCCTCCCCTGGTTACCAAGTAGCCGTAGCGGGTCGCCCCGATCAGATGGCTGGTGAGAGCAACGGTGGG
>JADNEJ010000623.1 GCA_016292295.1 Candidatus Thiodictyon intracellulare | reverse complement strand
GCGACAACGCCGGCGCCGACGGTGCGGCCACCCTCACGGATGGCAAAACGCAGCCCGTCTTCCATGGCAATCGGGTTGATCAACTTGATCACCATCTTCACGTTGTCTCCCGGCATCACCATCTCGATGCCATCCGGCAGAGTGCAAGCACCCGTGACGTCGGTAGTGCGGAAGTAGAACTGCGGACGGTAACCGTTGAAGAACGGGGTGTGACGCCCGCCTTCTTCCTTGGATAAGATGTACACTTCGGCCTCGAAATGGGTGTGCGGCGTGATGCTCTTGGGCTTGGCCAACACCTGGCCGCGCTCCACATCCTCACGCTTGGTGCCGCGCAACAGCACGCCGATGTTGTCCCCGGCCTGCCCCTGATCGAGCAGCTTGCGGAACATCTCCACGCCTGTGCAGATAGTTTTAGTGGTGTCGTGGATGCCGACGATCTCGACCTCCTCACCCACCTTGACGATACCGCGCTCTACACGCCCGGTGACCACGGTGCCGCGTCCGGAGATCGAGAACACGTCTTCGATCGGCATCAGGAAGGGTCCGTCGATCGCCCGCACCGGCTGCGGGATATAGCTGTCGATCGCGTCCATCAGCTTGTCGATGGATTGGGTTCCGTACTCGGAGGCATCCCCTTCCATGGCGAGCTTGGCCGAACCGATGATGATCGGGGTGTCGTCACCGGGGAAGTCATAGCTCTGGAGCAGTTCGCGCACCTCCAGTTCCACCAGTTCCAACAATTCGGCGTCGTCGACCATGTCGGCCTTGTTCATATAGACGACGATGTAGGGCACACCGACCTGACGCGCCAGCAGGATGTGCTCGCGGGTCTGGGGCATGGGACCGTCGGCCGCCGATACAACCAGGATGGCACCGTCCATCTGCGCCGCGCCGGTGATCATGTTCTTCACATAGTCAGCGTGTCCGGGGCAGTCGACGTGCGCATAGTGGCGCGCCTTGCTTTCGTATTCGACGTGCGCCGTGGCGATCGTGATGCCGCGCTCGCGCTCTTCCGGGGCGTTGTCGATCTGGTCATAGGC
>JADNEJ010000456.1 GCA_016292295.1 Candidatus Thiodictyon intracellulare | reverse complement strand
CGCGGCAGGCGCTGTCCACTCAGGCCGCTTCGGCATGCGGATGGCTAATGGTGATAGGGGTCTGGCCGCTATGGCGGGTGAGACGGGTGAGACGCGCGGGGGGCCTTGATCATAATTCCGCCCACCTTGTTTAGTCCCGGCGTCGCCGCTCCCATGTAGAACATGGCATTGCGCGCGTAAACCCACATGGGCCGGCCGGCCTCGGGCGGATTTGTGATCAAGGTCGGCGCTTTCCACCCAGGCCGCTTCGGTATGCGGATGGCTAATGATGATGCGGGTCTGGTCGCTATGGCGGGTGAGGCGCACGGGTGCATGCAGCAGCAGACGACTGGTAATGGCCTTGGTATGCTGACGAGGATTAGCCAGGCGCACGAACATGCTCGGCTAATTGTAGACTAACGCCGTGATGCGCGCCATGAAGCGGCAGCGCTGGATATCCTGGGTGGTGAAACCAACTCAACCAAAATAATTTTTCAGCTCATCGAAGGGATTTTCCGCGTCGGCGCGGTCACGATAGAGTTGTACGATGGTGAGGATCTCGTTGGCCAGTGAGGTCGCCAGGACGGCATATTCATAGACGATGGTATCATCCGTCAATTCGGCGAAGCTCAGGCACAGTTGCACGGGGTCGCGCTTAGCAACCATGGTCAGATCCGCCTTGATCTGTCGGTGCAACACGATGGCGCAGCGCGTGCGGCCCCAGCCTTTCAGGCGCAGGCGCGTCTCGGCCCCCTGCCAGCCCTGACCAGCCGCGCACCAAGCGGCCCTGCGCATCAGGCGCTCGATGGCTTTCTTGACCCCTTTGGTCATCCGCAACTTGAACAGATATGAGACGCCTTCCTGTTCCGCCCGTGCCATGTTGGCTGGCGTGCCTCAGTCGCGGTCACCGCTCGAATCAGGGCTGGCTAGTGCGCTCGCGGCAACCGTCAGAGCAACTCCCACAGCCCAGGCGAGCTGTATTTGGAAGCCGTTTGGTTATCGGCCTTCACCTCGACTTTGGCCATTTTTGCAGTCGGGCGACGGTCCCGCGCGTGACGCCACGGCGGTGCC
>JADNEJ010000541.1 GCA_016292295.1 Candidatus Thiodictyon intracellulare | reverse complement strand
CCTGTGCCACCGCCACGTTGGTCGTCGTCGGCAAGCGCTCGGTTGAGGTCGTGCGACAGGTGCTCAGTGAGACCTTCAACGGCTGGTTAATGAGCGACGGCTTCTGGGCCTATCGCGACCTGGATCAACAGCTGCGCTGCCTGGCACATTTCATCCGCAAGGGCCAGGCGCTGGAAGATGGCTTGGAACCGGCGACCCAACGCTTTGGTACCGACCTCCTGACGATGATCGTGACGGTTGTGGCCGCCGTTTACGACGCTTGCGGCGCCAAGGACTTCAAGCTCTACCATTGCCCTTACCAGCCATCTGATCGGGGCGACACGCTACGGCTACTTGGCAACCAGGGATGCTAAACGGTTACGCGCGTGGTCGATAGGATTGGCGAAGGCCACATAGAGACTCAAGGCGCCGCCGTCGGTGAAGTCCAGGTCTTGGATGCCATTCCACTGTACGGTGACTACGCGGGTAGAGCTACCCGAGTTGCCGATCACAATGATCGAAGAGTTGACCGAGTTGCTGGCGGCGTAAGCGTTACCACCAGCATTGCGAGACACCGTGATATCGCAATTTTCACCGATGAAATCACCGGCGGCCAAGTTATTGCTGCTGGACTCACCAATGTTTGGCTCTTTCCGGACGAGTTGGTCATTGGAAAACTGAAGTTTCCGGCTTTTCCAGGAGGGCACCGGAGGGGCGGGGAGTAGCGGTGGGGAGATTTTCGAGGGGTTTGCGGAGATCCACGTAAACCCCTACGAAAACTCCCGACTCTAAGTGTTCGGCCCTGCGCGGGTTTCAAAACCATGAAACTTCAGTGGTAAAGTCGTCGATGGCCTTGATCATGAATCCGCCCAATACACAAGACTGAAAGTCGGTCATAAGCGTCGAAGGGGTTGGCAGGACCTGCGAACTTTCATACCCTTGCAAGTGCAAACTAACCCAGGGTAGTAAAAAATGTCCGAAGGTCCTGCCGCGGAAAACTTTAGTCTAGATGCCGGGCGTTCGTCACCCACCCGTTGCTGGTTGGCGAGCGGCGGTGCATGGTGAAGCACCGCGCACGT
>JADNEJ010000471.1 GCA_016292295.1 Candidatus Thiodictyon intracellulare | reverse complement strand
GCCGCCGCCAAGCTTGGACAGTAGATCGACCGATACCGAGTTCGTCGGCCGTCGCTCGCACGCCAACGTCTCGACTCGCCAACAAGAATGGCCAAAGTCGAGACCGTACTAGTTCACGGATTCAGGAGCTTCCGTGAAAAAATGAAAACGCCCAGGAACATGCCGTAGTATGCCGCCAACTCGAGCACCTGGAACCCATTAAGGTCAAGGCCGAGTTTCATTCATGCTGCTGCCAGCAACGAAGGAAAGAGTCCGTACTGAAAGTAGATATCACGGATAGCCGCACCGTTAACCAGTCTAAGCGCGGGCGCGAAGATGTGGGCATAATCACACTATGATATCGGCCATATCGCAACAAAGCAGACCGGGGCCTTGATCATAATTCCGCCCACCTTGTCCAGTCCTGGCGTCGCCGCTCCTTTGCAAAACATGGTCTTGCGCGCGCAAACCCACATAGGCCGGCCTTGGGCGGATTTGTGATCAAGGCCGCAGACCGGCACCAGACCGAATGCCACCATGGCCAGCGCCGATCGGCGAGAACGCTCATTCAGGTAATAAAGAAACAAAACCAGCGACAACATTACCGCAGCGAGCAGGACTGCTTGCCCGGTGACACCGGCTGAAGAATTCCCCTACGCTATCGCTATTGGGAGATGGAAGCCGATTCTTGCGCAATAGCCGAACGCAATCGTCACACAAAGCGCTATGACCGCTCGTCGGAGCCACACCCGCGGCATCGACCGAATAACCGAGAAAAGCGCAACGGCGCTGAACAGAATCGCGAATACCATGATATACATGTCTCATGTGAAATCTCATCTGAAATCTCATCTGAAATTTTCTCTAATTACCCTAGCGTAACCGGCAAATATCGATATATTATCTTCCCTATGATCGATTATACCATCTCCACCGAAAAACTCGCCGAGCTGCGTGCCGCCCACCGGCGTACGCGCGACCAGCGCGAAGCCGACCGCATCAAGGCGGTCGTGTCGCTGGCGGACGGCTGGTCGGCAGAGCAGGTCGCCGAAGTCCTGCTGATCGACTCCAACACCGTG
>JADNEJ010000109.1 GCA_016292295.1 Candidatus Thiodictyon intracellulare | reverse complement strand
TCTTTCATTTCACGCCTAAACACTGTTCATGGCTGAATCAGATTGAAATTTTGTTATCGATCTTGGCCTTGATCACAAATCCGCCCAAGGTCGGTCGGCCCATGTGGGTTTGCGCGCGCAAGACCATGTTCTGCAATGGAGCGGCGACGTCGGGACTGAACAAGATGGGCGGAATTATGATCAAGGCCGTCGGAGCCCTCTGCTCAGACTTTCCAGCGGCGCGACTGGAGTTCGGTATGCCGCCACGGATTCCGGCTGATACTTGAGCCTGGCCCTCTTGTCCACAGGGCGGCTACATCAGGATCAAGACGTAATTTTTCCTGACTCAGAACTCACGCTTAGAATCAAGAGGGACATGAAAAAAACCAAAGATCAGTAGCTTACGATGGCGGGCATTTGTTGCCCGATCTAACGAACGCCTGATCGACAACAGGGACTTGAGGCCTTGATTCATGTTCTGTCCCCAGACTTATCCACAGAGATAGTGGAAAATGGCCAGTTTGCTCTGATCTTCAGCGACTTAGATAGGACGAGAACGATGCTCTGGCGGAGCAGCCAAGCTGGGGGCGACCGGTGTCAGCTTTGGCGACAAATTGCAGGAGATCGCCTTGATGCCGCTTGATAGCGGTCTTGGACGGCACTATGTTGCGCTGCAACAAATGTTGCATTGCAGCGAATTCTGGGGCACCTATCGTGACTGCGAACGACACCTTATAAGACTATCAACGAAATCAAACAGAAGAGCGCGGAGTACGTGTCCGCCCTTGGCGAACTCAACCTACGCATCTTCGAGCGCCTGGCTGCCCGTCAGGTAGACGCCATGAATCTGGCCATAGAGCACGGCGAGTGCCTGACCAAGCTGACAACCAAATCCAATGACTACCAGGATTTCTTCACGGGCCAGGTTGAGGCGTCCAAGAACCTGAGCGAGCGTGTGATGTCCGAGTCCAAAGCCAGCCTGACCCTGGTCGACGAGGCCCGCGTTGAATATCAAGCATGGGCATGCCAAGGCCCTGGAGGCGCACCTGCGGGCCGAGGTCCAAGCACTGCTGGCGTTGGTCGA
>JADNEJ010000370.1 GCA_016292295.1 Candidatus Thiodictyon intracellulare | reverse complement strand
CCGACAGTGTACCGGACCCGCCGCCCCGACGGGGCCCCGAAGTCCGACAGGCTGCGAGGCGCCGCGGCCCTCGCCTTGTCCTGCATCTCGCCCCTGTCGGCCGGGGTCATTCGCGACGACCGCAGCGATACGTTCTACACCAACCTCGGCGCCCAGGCCCAGTATTCCGGTGTCAGCAGCATGGTGATAAGCAAGTCCAATGGGACCTTCCTCTGCTTGGCAAGCCTCATCGACGCCCACTGAATCTTGACCGCCGCCCACTGCGTCGACGGCAACATTAGCCCCATCAGCTTCAGCGCCGGCGGGTCCACCTATTCCTCCGCCTATTCGGTCATGAATAACAACTGGACCGGGAACCTCTACGCCGGCTGGGGCCTTGATCATAATTCCGCCCACCTTATTCAGTCCCGGCGTCGCCGCTCCCTTGTAAAACATGGTCTTGCGCGCGCAAACCCACATGGGCCGGCCAGTTTTGGGCGGATTTGTGATCAAGGCCGCCGGGTGGGACATCGAACTGGTGGAGTTCGCGTTCGCCATTACCGGCCGGTGAGCATCGCGCCGATGTATACGGGAACCTCGGAAGTGAGCCAGGTGGGCACCAACGTGGGGTTCGGCATGTCAGGCACCGGGCTAACCGGCGCAGTCTCGGCAGCTGGGATCAAGCACGCTGGTGAGAACCTGGTCAGCGCGGTGGAGCATTCTCCGGTCACGGCATTCTCGAACCGGATATACCTAAGCGATAGCAATTTTCGGCTTTTTATTCACGATAATTTGGAAATTCTCAGCGAGAAGTGTTCGGAGTAGCGAGGCAAATGCATCAAGTTCACCGAAGAACTTCTTGCAGGCACGTCGAAAATTTTCAAACGTGTCGTAATATTGATTGTAAAGCATTTGGCGTTTGAAGAATTTCCAGAAGCGCTCAATTAAATTAAGATTTGCCTGAGTCAGTGATCTGAATGAGCCTCGGCATCGTTAATCTATTGGAATGTCAGCGAGATAGAGTTAAAATGGCTCATTTCTGAGACTCACTCCGCAGGTGACATGGTGCGACGACTGATCATTGCGAAATCGGA
>JADNEJ010000627.1 GCA_016292295.1 Candidatus Thiodictyon intracellulare | reverse complement strand
CCGGGTGAGTACCAGGGCGATTTGCGCTCCTTGCTGACGGAGAACTTTGAAATAATAGGTCGCTGAGGAAACAGAAAATTTGGCATTAGCTGAGTATAACCCGGCAGGTGCTGGATGCCGCCCGATCCAACTCTGCGCTTTAGAATGCGCCTACCCGGGGTCCACATCAGCCTCGACCTCGATGAGAAGCACCGCTAGCGGTGCCTGCGCACGCTGGCACTATTTGATCAGGGATTTGCTCAGGATGAAACAGACCGGCGGCCGGCCAACCGTGGGTAAGCGCACGCCTAAACCGATCGAAGAGCGGTCCGAGCGCTACCAAGCCCTTGCGGTCACGCTGACGGTGGCGCTCGCGTATCTCCCCCTCGCCTCTTATCTGGCGTGGCCGGTCTCGGCGTTCTTCGGCATGATACTGAGGTTGCGGCTCGTGGCCCTGCGCTGGCCGGCTGCCGCAACCCCGCGTCCTTGGTCCCTGTTGGCCTTGACCCTAGTCGGGGTGCTGAACTGCCTGCTCGTCAACCACAGCCTTGTGGGCAAAGTCGACGGCACCGCACTGCTGATGGCCATGATGGCGCTCAAGCTCCTGGAACTGCTGGATCGGCGCGACTACCGTGTCGTCGCAATCGCGCTGAGGCTGCTGATTGTGGTGCAGTTCCTGTTCGGACAAGGGATCGGATTGACGCTCTATCTGGGTCTGGTGGCGATCACACCTGGTCGACCTCAACGACGGCTTGGGGACTTCGCCGGTGCGCCGAACCGCGCGGGTCACCGTACAAATCGTACTTCAGGCCGCGCCCCTGACGCTGGCGCTGTTCCTGCTTTTTCCGCGCCTGAGCACGCCGCTGTGGAGCCTGGGCGTCGAGCGCGACCAGGCGACCATTGGGATGAGCGAGACCATAGAACCCGGGTCCTTCAGTAAGTTGGTGGTCAATGGCGAGCTCGCGTTTCGCGCCCGCTTCCAGCACAATGCCATTAATTTAGGCCCCGCTTACCGGCAGCGCTTGAAGTTTCATCTTGCGTGGGGGGCGACGCGATCTGGTCGCACGGCTTCGACACTGGCCGCCATCGTCAAGACCA
>JADNEJ010000586.1 GCA_016292295.1 Candidatus Thiodictyon intracellulare | reverse complement strand
CCAAGCTTTCCACCACCTCGACCACGTAGCGTGCCAGGTGGCCCTTGGACAGCCATCGGGGTTGATGCCGACAGTGTACCGGACCCGCCGCCCCGACGGGGCCCCGAAGTCCGATAGGCTGCTAGGCTATGTCACTAACCGCTACCGCCCCGGAGAGACGCCAATGTCGCAGACCGCCCTTGCCGAACCGCGCTGCACGCGACCGGACCCGGAGTGTGCCGTGTCCCCCTCTCATGCCGGTCGTCGCGTCTCGGAGGAGGAGTACTGGCTCAACTACTACCTCAAGTCTGACGTTCACTATGAATGGAACAACGGGCGTTTGGAAGAAAAGCCGGTGTCTAACTACGAGACCTACCTTGTCTACGAATGGTTCATGCACCTGCTGCGGCTGTTTCTCGACTCTCGGCCCATCGCCAAGATGGTCGCGCTGGAGATGGGTTTTCGGCTGCCGCTGCCGAGCGGCACCGTCATCCGCAAGCCCGATTTCGGCGTGGTCTGCAACGACAACCCCCAGCCGCTGCTGCCGCTCGATGCGTCCTATCACGGTGTGTTCGACCTCTGCATCGAGGCCCTGTCGGATCAGGAGCGCCGCGACATCTTGCGCGACACCGTGGTCAAGAAGGCCGAGTATGCCTCCGGCGGTGTCCCGGAGTATTACATCCTGCACCGCGCGCCCGAGCAGCAGGCATTCTTCACCCGCACGGCGGCGGGTGTCTATGCCCCCATCACGCCGGACGACGGTGTGATCCGCTCGCGTGTCTTGCCCGGCTTGCAGTTTCGGTTGGCCGATCTCTGCCGTAGCCCCGAACACGGAACACTGCGCGATGATCCAGTCTACGCCGCCTTCGTGCTGCCTGGCTGGCGTGAGCTTGAGGAGCGTGCAGCGGCGCAGGCGCAGGCCTTACGGCAGGCCGAGGGGCTTGCCGCGGCGCAGGCGTTGGCCTTGCAGCAGGGCGAGCAGCGGGCGCTGGAGGCGGAGCAGGCACTTGCCCGCCTCCAAGAACGGGCACTCTTAATAAGGCGGGAGCGCGATGAAGGCCGATCCGTCGATCGATCAATTTCTCCGGCATTATGTAGCAACTGCA
>JADNEJ010000486.1 GCA_016292295.1 Candidatus Thiodictyon intracellulare | reverse complement strand
GGTTCAAGATTACATCAAGGATTCCCGCATCAAGCTTGTCTTTCTTCCGCCTTATTCGCCCAATTTGAATCTTATTGAACGACTATGGAAATTCTTTAAGAAAAAAACTCTGTATAAGAAGTATTACGAATCATTTGACGGGTTTCGCAAAATCTGCGCAGATTTCTTCAGCAACCCGCGTGAGTACCAGGGCGGCTTACGCTCCTTGCTGACGGAGAATTTTGAAATAACCGGTCGATGAGGAAACCGAAAATTTGGCATTAGCTGAGTATACTGCGGACGATCGCGGCCTTATTTGGTGTGCAGATCGCCCAGTCGCGGTATTACACCTTCATGGCTTCAGTGAAATTGCCCTGGACGTCGGTTTGAGAGACCCTGTGGCTGGTCACACCCAACCCGCTGACCGCAGGGCGCTTGCTCCTGGGGTTGGACGATTCGCTCAACCCGAAGACCGGGCGCAAGGTGTTTGGCTGTCAGCGGACCTTTGACCACGCTGCCAAGACCAATCAGAATCAGTATCCCTGGGCTCAAACTATCGTTACCGTCGGCCTGCTGCAGGTGATTCATGACCGCTGGTGCTGCTTGCCCTTGGCCTTCGCCTTCTACTTGCGCCGCCTGACGCTCCGTCCGCGCTGTATCCGGGTGCGCGGCGTGGCACTGAACTTTGAAACCAAGTTTTTCCAAGCAGTCGCCCTGATCCGGCGACTGGGCGCCGTCTTCTCCCTGGTCCTGATCCTCGTGGTCTGCGACAGTGGGTTTGGCAACAATCGGTTATTCAAACTATTGCGTGATACGTTGGGGCCGCACGCCCATCTGCTCTCGCGCCTGCATACGAATGCCGTGCTCTATAGACCTGCCAGTCCATACCCCGAGGGTGTCTGGGCGTCCGTGCAAGTACGGAGCGTGCCTGGGTAACGCGAGCCAGTTGGCGGCACCGCGGCAGGGGCACGCACAATCGTACATGATGAAACTGTACGGCCGGATGCGCACGGTGAGCGCGGTGGATCAGTTGGTCATGCTCAAGACCCTGTGCTGCCAGGTGCGCGTGGTCTGGATCTTCCGCAAGACCCAGTGGTTGGCCTTGGT
>JADNEJ010000235.1 GCA_016292295.1 Candidatus Thiodictyon intracellulare | reverse complement strand
CAGGCGGGCCGGATGCCCTGGGAGGTTGCGCCGGCCGGACTGCTCGACCTCGTTCCCGGCCGGATGATCTGGGAGGTTCGGCCTACAGGCGCAGTGCGCAGTGAACCGGAGGCAGGCACTCGGCGCACACGCTAAGCGAAAGAGGCAGAACCGGGATCAGAAGTGAACGTCAGCGTTTTTTGGCGACCGCATCGACCTCGTTGCATTCTCCCGCATCTTCGCTACCATGAGGCGGCGCCACTCCATGACGACAAGAAGGAAGGTCTCCATCCTCTCTGCACGCTCATTCCGTCGCTGGCGAAACGCAAGTTGAACGCTCTCGTTGTCCAATGCTAGGACGCCTGCGTCAGTTGCCCCGTCGTACTCGCTTCGGCACCGCATTGCCAGCGCCAAGGCAACAGTGCTGGCGTCAGATATTAGATCATCGACAGAAGAGACGTTTTTCCATGCGCAGTCCCTTTGCAGGATGACGGCGCCCAGGAAATCCTGTTCCTTGTCTGGCGGGTCCCAGAGCGCACGCATCGGCGCGGAAGGGGGACGCTCTTGCACTTGTCGGCATAAGCGTAGGGCATGCGCTTTTTCTCTGCGCACCAGGCGTCGCCGGCCGGGTAACGACAAGGCCCGTCAGCGACGGCAGAACACCTTGCAGCCGCATAGTTCACTGTCAGAGATCCCAGCACGGCAAGCATCAGCACATGAATGCCAGTCCCGAGCCACGTCATAATGCGCCACCGATTTGCAGGTTTACGCCACGGGGCCGACTTTACCTGAAGCCCCGGAAAGCTTATAGACTCACTTGCCCAGGCCCCGACCGATTCCACCGGGCGCAGCGGCACTTAAAGCAGGGCGCTCAACGCCTCCCGCTGTCCCCGCAGGGCCTTTGCCAACTCCCGCAGCATGGGGCGGTTCTTGCCCTTGTCGGCGTTCTGCGCGGACCTTGCCTTGCCCGCGTCCGATCTTGGCCCCGTGGACCGCTCCCACGGCCTCCAGGTGCGAATCAGCGCGGCCTGTCGGGCTCTGCGCTCCGGTGTCCAGGGCGTGCCCATGGGCATGCTCCAAAAGTTCGTTCGACCTGATCTGGTTTTCTTGCGTGCGCGCGTCGGGAAG
>JADNEJ010000116.1 GCA_016292295.1 Candidatus Thiodictyon intracellulare | reverse complement strand
GCTCTGCCGACCAGCCGCCCGCCAGCGACACGACCGCCTTGATACGGTCGACCTCGCGCTGATCGCGCGTACGCCGGTGGGCGACAGGCAGCTCGGCGAGTTGTTCGGTGGAGAGAGTCTAGTCGAGCATAGGAACGATAGTATATCGACGTCGGCCGATTACGCTAGGGTCATGAGCGAAACTCTCAGATGAGACGTGTATAACGAGCGTTATCGCAAATAACGAGGATGGATAGGGCCGTCGGGTTCGCTTGCTCAAGCTTTTTAAATAAGGCGATCGTGGACGCGGCGTCGATGGTCTCATCAAATCGAACCTCTGCGCTCAGCGACTGAACATTGATCGCACCGTGATGTTAAGCCGCTGACAACCCGTATTGCTCTGGATCGGGTGCTCCTTTCCACGCTTGATCCAACCGCATCCGATCACCCGATTATGTTGCCGATGGGTCGCATCCATGAAATAGATCACGTCACATGAGGCGCTGTTTTTCTTTATATTTTCGTACTTCTCAACGAATGCCTCTTGAATTTCTGGAGCCGGGTGTTTGCCGGGTTCCAGTTTGGCTTTCTTGTAGACGTAGCCCAAGCGGTGTAGGACCGCAGTCATGCCACTGGGCGTGTAACGCACCCCCCAGCGCTTCTGGACATGTCGGGCGACGGCCTCGGCTGTCAGATACAGGTGACTTTGAAGATGATCGTCCAGTTCCAACAACTGCGTGTCGTCGAGCAGGGCTTCGCTACCGATATAGCTCATCCGCAGCAACCCATCAAGGCCGCCCTTCTTGTAACGCTTGAAGTAATCGCGAGCAGTGTCTGGGTCGATCAGCAAGGCATCGGCCACATCGGCCGGCGCACGCCCCTTACCGAGCAAGATCACGGCGTTGATCCGATAGGCCTCGCGCACGTCCCGGGCGGCGCGGTGGGCCGCACGCAGTTCGGCGAATTAGTGCTTGTCGAGACGATAGTCAAGCATTAAGGCAGTTTACCAAAACTCTCGGCAGGTTACTCAGTAACCGTTTAGCCCCTCTGGTTGTCAAGTAGCCGTAGCGGGTCGCCCCGATCATGAGCACCGGCGCATGCCGTGCACGCAACGCCCCGGCGGGGGGCGGGGCGTTGCGGGCGTCG
>JADNEJ010000194.1 GCA_016292295.1 Candidatus Thiodictyon intracellulare | reverse complement strand
ATCGTCGACCGAAAGAAAATTTCCTCGTCGAATAACTTTGCGGGCCAAGATCGAGCACAAAATTTCAATCTGATTCAGCCATGAACAGTGTTTGTGCGTGAAATGAAAGACGATGCGATGCGTGGGATCGCAAAGAGACGCTTGACGCGCCGCCATGGATTCGAGAATTCCACACTTGCCTTTGATGCCGAGTTCACCGTTAAAACCGATGGCATCCGCGACTAAACGCACGACGGATTCTTGAGGAATTTGTATTGAGATTGTCCATGACAAGTTACAACTGTGACTCCGCCGGGCACGCAGCAAAAATCGGGGATAGGAAACGCGCGAAATCGTCTTCGGTTCGCGTCTGGCCGAGTTGTCGAATCACCTTGCCGGTCGCGACGTTGAACCTGGCAATCACCTGGCAATCACCTGGCAATCAGGGTATGAGGGCCGTGGCGCTGATACTCGAACTCACGGCACTCGACCCGTTCCAAGGTCATTGGCTGCGTCGGCGCTATACGCTCAAGTGCCTGTATTGCTTTAATTTCTTCAACCGAGGTCGTCTGGATTCCTGCTGTCGCCCGCTCCGGGGACAGACGGTACGTCTCGCAGATGTCGTGGAGTTTCTCCGCGAATTGGGGGATCTTGTTTGGCGTTCAGCCAGCCGCGACTGCGATGCGGTTTGATGTCCGTTGATTTTAAAAAAAGCGCCCGATAGAGCGCGACGAGATGCTCGGGATTATCCCCCGTTTTATCGCCTCATCGACGACTTCCCATTGTGTCCAATGGGTGATGGCTAGCCCACTCTCACGCGGGTCTTCGCAGGCCAGCGCCACCACCGCGCAAATCTGGTCGGCCATGAAAATCGGTGGCGTACCGGGCCGCTGGGCATCCAACAACCACTCCGCGACGCTGGCGTCGGAGTTCTCCATCCACCACCGCCGCCAAGCTTAGACGGTAGATCGACCGAGACCTTGATCACAAATCCGGCCAAGGCCGGCCGGCCCATGTGGGTTTGCGCGCGCAAGACCATATTCTGTAAGGGAGAGGCGAGGCTGTGACTGAACAAGGTGGGCGGAATTATGATCAAGGTCATCGACCGATACCGAGTTCGTCGGCCGTCGCCCGCACGCCGACGTCTCGACTCGC
>JADNEJ010000521.1 GCA_016292295.1 Candidatus Thiodictyon intracellulare | reverse complement strand
GCCGACGACCGCGGCCAGTCAGCTTGCCTGCTCTGACGCTGGTGGCGGCGTGACGAGCGTGGGCGGAGCTACGATCAAGGTCGGCTTGCCGAAGCGGCGAATCTGCGCCACGTCCAGATCACGGAACTGGCGGTGGGCGACGGCCAGGATGATCGCGTCGTAAGATGACTGGGGCGGCTCGCCGATGACCTCTATCCCATATTCGTGGCGGGCCTCGGTCGGGTTGACCCAGGATTCGTGGACGTCGCAGGTGATCCCGTATTCCTTGAATTCGGCGACGATGTCCACCATCCGCGTGTTGCGAAGGTCCGGACAGTTCTCTTTGAAGGTCAGCCTCAGGATCAGGACGCGCGCCACCTAGGACAGGCAGCCGCGCCGGGTCATGAGCTTGATGACCTGCTTGACCACATAGGCGCCCATGCTGTCGTTGAGCCGCCGTCCAGTCAGGATGATCTCCGGGTGGTAGCCGATGGCCTGGGCCTTGTGGGTTAGGTAACAGGGATCGACACCGATACAGTGTCCGCCCACCAGGCCGGGACGAAACGGCAGGAAGTTCCACTTGCTCCCGGCCGCCTCCAGGACCTCCTGGGTATCGAGTCCGAACCGATGAAAAATCAGCGCGAATTCGTTGATCAGGGCGATGTTGACGTCGCGCTGGGTATTTTCGATGACCTTGGCCGCCTCGGCTACGCGGATGCTGCTGGCCAGATGGGTGCCCGCGGTAATGATCGAGCGATAGAGTGCATCGACCAGGGCCGCCGTCTGCGGGGTCGAGCCGGAGGTGATCTTCTTGATGGTTGTGAGTCGGTGCTCTTTGTCGCCCGTGTTGATGCGCTCGGGGCTGTAACCGACATAGAAGTCCTGATTGTATCTGAGCCCAGAAATCTCTTCAATGAGCGGGACACAGGCCTCCTCGGTGGCACCGGGGTACACCGTCGACTCATAGACCACGACCTGGCCGGCCCGGATGACGCCACTGAGCATCCGGCTGGCGGCTTGCAGCGGCCTCAGATCTGGCGACTTGTGGGTATCGATGGGGGTCGGAACCATGACGATATAGAGGTTACAGTCGGCGATACTGGCCTTGATCATAATTCCGCTCACCTTGTTCAGTCCCGGCGTCGCCGCTTCCTTG
>JADNEJ010000661.1 GCA_016292295.1 Candidatus Thiodictyon intracellulare | reverse complement strand
TAGTATATCGACGTCGGCCGGTTACGCTAGGGTCCTGAGCGAAAATCTCAGATGAAACGTGTATATCCCACATTTTTTCTGCGCGCCCGGCGGAGTCGCAGTTGTACCTCGTCATGAACAATCTCAATATTCATTCCTCAAAATCCGTCGTGCGTTTATCGACTACTTCAATGAGACGATGGCCAAGCCTTTGCGCTGGAAATACCAGGGCAAGCCGCTGAAAGCCTAGCCGGAAATGGTCAGAGCGATTCCATCGCGAGGTACTAGTTCCTGAACGATCTGCTAGCCGCTAGGCCCCCGCGCCCGCACTCGAACGAGCCGAGCAGTTCATAGCCTACTTCAGACGCGGCGAACACAATATGAACGCGCGGGCGCGGCTGGGTTTAGAGCTGACCGTTGAGGATTTCCGAAGTTGGGGAGGTCCGAAATGCGATCATCTGGCTGCGGACGGGGCGCTTGACCGCGGCGGCGGCTTGGTCTAGCGTCTCCGGATGCAGCCGCGCCAGGATCTCGCTATGACCGCCGTTACGTTCGACACCCTTAAGTTCGCCAAGAAGCTAGAAGCGGCTGGGCTGCCGACGCCTCAGGCCGAGGCCATTGCCGACGCCTTCCGCGAGGCGACCAGCGAGCAACTGGTGACCCGCGACTACCTAGACTCGCGCCTTGAGGGGATCAAAAGCGGTATCGAAGCGGCGAAGGGCGACATCATCAAGTGGGTTGCCGGTCTCCTGATCGCCCAGGCGGCTCTGGTGGCGGCTCTGGTGAAGCTGCTCTGAGGCTTTACCCGCCCTGCGCGCAGAACGGATGCCCGCAGGGCAATCCGCTCTGATGTCGCTCAGGAACGCTTCACTAAGAATTATACCTCTCTCATGTGAGATTCCGGTTTAATCGCGGCAGGTAGCCTGCCGAGAATTTTGGTAAACTGGCTTCATGCTGGACTATACTCAGCTAATGCCAAATTTTCGGTTTCCTCACCGATCTGTTATTTCAAAATTTTCCGTCAGCAAGGAGCGCAAGTCGCCCTGGCACTCACCCGGGTTGCTGAAGAACGTTGAAGTCGCATCAATGGTCTCAGCGAAGCGCGTTGCGGGCTCCAAATGCTCCAGATCGATCGCACCGTTGATGTTGACGCGCCGTCGTC
>JADNEJ010000309.1 GCA_016292295.1 Candidatus Thiodictyon intracellulare | reverse complement strand
GCCCAAGCCGCTCGCGCGCCGCCTTCAGATCCGCCAGCGCCTTGCCCAACAACGCGCGCGCCTGCGCGGGCGTGAGCGTCTCCAGATCGGCGTCATCGAATTGTCTGAGGTCGTGATCGCCGGCATTATGTAGCAAACTCACATGGCTATTTATTCAGTGACTTGGCTACGACTTTCCGATTCTGAGCCAGTCCCGGCAGCCGGGTTTCTCACCGAAATCTGGCAGATCCCGGCGCCCACCCGCCCGCATCACACTGAGTTACCCACAGATTCTGGGTAACAAATTGATTCGGTTACTATGTGCAGTTGCTACATAATACCGGTGATCGCTCAGGTGCATGGTAGTGAGGTGGCGCCGCTTGCCCGCTCTCGCTTAGGAGGTTGTGCCGTATTCTGGCACGGCCGTTGAGCTGTGTCGCGTAGGCTTATAACCGTCCACGAGAGCTAAGAACAGGGGGGGCTAAACGGCTACGCGGCGGGTCGCTGATCCACAGCAAGGTCGGTTCGTCCGTCTAGCCAAGTGGGCCGTCCTTCATCACCAGGGTCCCGACGGCGACCGGCCGACTGGCCGCGCCGGCCTGCGCCGCGGGCGATGGCCCGCTGTCACCCGCTGCAACGCGGCCCGGCCGCTGTTGCATCCAGGCGCGGACCTGCGCGTGATAGGCCGGTTGGTAAAGGACCTTGACGGCGCGCAGCCCCTCGCCCTGGAAATAGAACGCGACGGCGCGGGCCGAGCATTGGTTAAAGGAGCCGATGGCGGCGGTGCAGCGCCGCTTGCCGAAGGGGCTGCTGGTATCAGCGCACTGTAGGGCCAGCGCCGGAAAGGCGGTCCTGATGGTGGACTCGGTCAGGCGGTCGCTGAAGGTGTTCAGGGCGGCGTCGAAGGCGGGGCGTCCGAGTACCGACAGCAGCGCCAGGTTCGTTCGGCGCTGCCCGTCCGGGTTGAACAGCATCCAATATAGGGGACCGAGCACCAGCGCGAGTGCGAGCAGGGTCCGGTAGAGACGGGGGAGGCGCAGTTTAGAGGCTATGGGGTCTAGTTTCGGCCGCCTCGCTTGAGGCCAAGGTCCTGGCGCGTGCGGACCTTAGCAGCCTGTCGGACTTAGCGACCGGCGCCACCGCCTGAGGCCCTTGGACGGGC
>JADNEJ010000021.1 GCA_016292295.1 Candidatus Thiodictyon intracellulare | reverse complement strand
CTGCGTTTCTAGCCGAAAACCGTCTCTTTTTTACCATAAAAGCCCGTCCAAGGGCATGAGGCGGTGGCGCCGGTCGCTAAGTCCGATAGACTGCTAGCGATGGTCGTGCAGCGCCCGACCGAGGCGGGTAGCGAACAGTCCCTGGGGACGGCCACGACGCTGTCGCGTCCGCTGACCAGTCCGGTGCTGAGCAGCGCCGCAGGGGCCCTGGCGGTGCTGTGCAGCTATTTTCTGTACGTGCATGTCGCCGACGATCTCGAGGACACTCGCCGTCTCACGCGCAACTTCTACGACAATCTGCAAAGCGTCGATGTCCATCGCAAGGACCCGCACGACGACGTGCGCCAGCTCTATCACGGCTCCATCAAGCACGGTGAGCAGTTCCTGGCCCCCGACCGGCAGTGGCTGCCGACCACCGACTATGGTCAGACCTCCGGGATCGGATGGGCCATCGCCGCTACGGCGGCCAAGAAGGTGGGCCTGACCGGGTTGGGCATCGGGACTCTGGCCGTTTATGGGCGCTCGGGCGATGTCTACTGCCTCTACGAGCTTAACCCGCAGGTGCTTGAGTTGGCCCGCAGCGAGTTCAGCTTCATGAACTACAGTCAGGCGCGGATCGAGACCGCGCTCGGCGACGTCCGCCTCACGCTGGAGCACGAGGCGCCCCAGGGATTCGACGTGCTGGCGGTGGACGCCTTCTCCGGCGACTCAGTGCTAGTCCACCTGATCACCGCAGGCCATGGACCTCTATCTGCGCCACCTGAACCCCGACGGCATCATCGCTTTCCACGTCACCAACCATTTCCTGTGGCTACCGCACGGTGGTGCAGGAGATCGCAAGCGCTGGCCGGGGTCGGTCGGGTCGTCGCGGATCAGGGCGGTGGCGAGTCCCTTGGTGCTTGCGATCTCCTGCACCACCGGCGGCAGCCACAGGAAATGGTTGGTGACGTGGAAAGCGATGATGCCGTCGGGGTTCAGGTGGCGCAGATGCAGGTCGGCTTCCGTGCAGCGACGACGCTGCGGTCGCTCCCATCCTCGGGCTGGTCGCCTGGACGTGTTTCAGATTTTCAAATGAACATTTCCTCTAAACTCGACTTTGGCCATTTTTGCAGTCGGGCGACGGCCCCGCGCGTGACGCCACGG
>JADNEJ010000054.1 GCA_016292295.1 Candidatus Thiodictyon intracellulare | reverse complement strand
GCGGCGCCAAGGACTTCAAGCCCCACCGTTGCCCTCACCAGCCATCTGATCGGGGTGACTCGCTACGGCTACTTGGCAACCAGGGGGCTAAACGGTTACCGGCCCGATGAGGCCGGCGCCCATCCAACGCCTCCGGTTGCCCGCGCCTTAACCCATGTTCTGGCCCAATAAGCGCGTCTTTCTTACCAGCCATACCGGCTTTAAGGGCGGCTGGCTCGCCCTTTGGTTGCAGCGGCTCGGGGCCGAGGCCACCAGGTATGCGCTGGTGCCGCCGACCCGCCCCAGCCTGTTCGAGGCGGCCCGGGTCGACGCCGACATGGCCTCGATCATCGACGACGTGCGTGACCTATCTAAACTACAGCAGGTGCTGTATGAGGCCCGACCGGAGATCATTTTTCACTTGGCCGCGCAATCCCTGGTGCGCTACGGCTACCGGCATCTGGTCGAGACCTATGCCACCAATGTCATGTGCACCCTGCACCTTTTCGAGGCGGTGCGCTACCGTCGCGGCGTGCTCGCGGTGGTCATCGTCATCAGCGACAAGTGCTATGAAAACAGCTCGAATGGGTCTGGGGCTATCGTGAAAACGAGCCCATGGGCGGTTACGACTCCTACAGCAACAGCAAGGGCTGCGCCGAGCTGCTCACCAGTGCCTACCGTGACTCGTATTTCAACGCCACCGGCTATGCCGAACACGGCGTGGCCGTCGGCAGCGCCCGCGCCGGCAACGTCATCGGCGGCGACGACTGTGCAGAAGACTGACTGGTTCCCGACCTGCTGCGCGCCATTGAGGCCCAGGAGTCGGTCGTCACCCGCTCCCCGCACGCCGTTCGCCCGTGGTAACACGTCTTGGAGCCCCTTGCCGGTTACCTCCGCCTGGCCGAGCGGCTGTACGCGGAAGGCCCGGCCGACGCCGAGGCCTGGAACTTCGGCTCCAACGACGAGGATGCGCGACCCGTACAATGGCTCGTCAAGCGCTTGACCGACGCCTGGAGTTAGGGCGGCGGGGTCGCCCGTTGGCAACTCGATCCCAAGCCCCAGCCGGGCCTTGATCATAAATCCGCCCAAGGCCGGCCGGCCCATGTGGGTTTTCGCGCGCAAGACCATGTTCTGCATGGGAGCAGCGATGCCGGGACTGAACAAGGT
>JADNEJ010000628.1 GCA_016292295.1 Candidatus Thiodictyon intracellulare | reverse complement strand
ACGCGTCGGCACCGCCGTGGCGTCACGCGCGGGGCCGTCGCCCGACTGCAAAAATAGCCAAAGTCGAGGCAATTTGGCGTGCGAGAGAATCCGGTTCGCTACGATAACCTCCATTACGACAACGAAACGGCGCGACAATCACTCCCTAATGGATTTATTTAACTTATCAGTGAACCCTTTCCTAAGCATGAACGGCATCTCGATTCTGATGTATCACCAGGTTGGTGACTTCCGCCGGGTCAAAGCCCACCGGGCGGTCTTCTGTCACCAGCGCCACTTTGCCGCCCAGATGGCCCTGCTCAAGCGTCTGCGGTGCAGCGTCCTGACCATGGATGAGGTCCTGGCCTGCGTCGCTGGGGACCTGGCGGTGCCACCGCGGGCCGCGGCCATTACCTTCGACGACGGCTATCAGAATTTCTATGACACCGCGCTGCCGCAGTTACAGCGCCACGGTTTCCCCGCCACGGTCTATGTGGTCGCCGGTCTGGTCGGCCGCGTGGCCGCCTGGCTCCCCGTCGACGGACTGGGCGCGGCGCCGCTGATGGACGCGGCGCACTTGCACGAACTGCGCCGCGCCGGTATCCAGGTCGGTTCGCACGCGATGACCCATGTGCCGTTGGCCGGGCTAGCGGCGGACCGGCTCGCGACTGAGCTGGCGGGCAGTCGCGCCGCGCTAGAGGACCTGCTAGGTGAGCCAGTCCGACACCTGTGCTATCCCTACGGTAGTCATGATCTGGCCGCGGTCGAGGCCGCGGCGCGTGCCGGTTACGCCTCTGGTGTTACCTGCCAGCGCGCGCTGGCGACCAGCGCCTTCGACCCGCTGGCCCTGCCGCGTAAGGCGATCTCACTGAGTGATGACCTGGTTGGGTTTTGGTGGAAGGTCGGGTTCAAGCACCGGCCGAAGGGAGTTGCGGTGAGCCGGCCCCTGAGCCTGAAAAGAGCAGGATGATCCTAGAAAGAGCAGTTGGACCTTGCGCGATCTGATTTAGACTTCTGAAATCGAAACAACGGCGCTGGCGCCGTTTTCCGGCCCCGGCCCGGCCCCGTGGACACATTCGGTGGCAGGGTCTACGTTGAGTGGGGCTCGCAGGTCACCGTCACCCCACTCGGGCAGTTGCCATTCTTCACCGAATTTCTCCAAGTGAGCGG
>JADNEJ010000531.1 GCA_016292295.1 Candidatus Thiodictyon intracellulare | reverse complement strand
CCGCCGCAACCCCCTGCTCAGCGCACGCGTCGGCACCGCCGTGGCGTCACGCGCGAGGCCGTCACCCGACTGCAAAAATGGCCAAAGTCGAGTATATGTGCAGCTGCTACATAATGCCTCCGATATCAGCATACAGGAGCGCCTGAAGCTGATTCACGCTCTGCCGCATGGCGAGCGGTCCGGCGAAGAGGTCGGCGATCTCCATGGCGTTGCCGTGAGCGGCGATGGTCCTGTGCTTGAGTGCGTGGGCGATCTGGAACTCGTCCGAGCCGCGATCGGTGTACTGATCGAACAGGGCCTCGAGGATACCGCGGGCGGCGGCGCTGTGCTGGTCGAAGAAGTCGGGGCAATTGCGGCGCAGGTGCTCGGCCCGCTCCCGGCGGGTGCGCAGAGGGCGCTGGAAGGCGAGGTGACAGAGGAGGTCCAGGGGGTCGGCCGCCGGAGTGTCGGTGGCCTCGGCCAGGTCCGCAAAGCGGATGTCGACCCACTCCAGGCGCGCCGGCAAATCCTCGCAGGCCTTGATCATAATTCCGCCCACCTTGTTCAGTCCCGGCGTCGCCGCCCCTTTGCAGAACATTGTCTTGCGCGTCTTGCGCGCGGAAAACCAGATAGGCAGGCCGGCCTTTGGCAGATTTGTGATCAAGGCCATCCTCGCGCGTGACCGGATCGGCCCATGCGGCGCTCAAAACCTATACATTGCGAATCTGGGTCGCGGTGTAGTCGGTGTATTGGATGACCCGCAACTAGCGGCCGTCCCCCTCCAATTCATATACTACATGGCCGATGATCTTCACCGTGCCGCCATCGACATAGTATTTGCGGACCGGCGGTTCCTCTATCTCGCCGTGGCCCAGGCCTACAACCGCGGCACCGACCCCTGTTTCGCCTCCCGTCTCGCCCGACTGGGGCTCGGTCTGGACCCGCGGATCGATGGGCCCGGTGCCGGTCTCATTCACCTGCCCATCGATCCATGTCACACCGATCTCATCCGGGTAGTCTTCGAAATCCGGGTCCGCGAACCGGACCGTGGTCGAGCCGGTATAGTCGATGATATTGAACCAGGTCTTACCGTAGTCCTCGTGCAGCTTGGTATATACGTCTCATCTGAGATTTTCGCTCATGACCCTAGCGTAACCGGCCGACGTCGATA
>JADNEJ010000550.1 GCA_016292295.1 Candidatus Thiodictyon intracellulare | reverse complement strand
TCTATGGCTACGCCACCGGGCATTTCTCCAGCCGCACGATCGAGCGGGCCACGTATGATTCGCTGGCTTTATGGCATTGGGTTGGACCGGACGACGGCACGCTCGGATAGGTCCCCCCGTGGGAGCTGCTCTACCGTGAAAATCGCGCAACGACTCTGTGGGAGCGGCTTCAGCCGCGACGAGACCTCGCAAGCTGCCGCAACGTCGCAGGTTACCGTGGCCGCGCATTGCGGCTGAAGCCGCTCCCACGCACGCCTTTCATCGACCGGGGTGGCTGCTGTTCCTTTCTTGGCCGTTAGCCGCGCTGTGACCACGTAAGCTGCCTTGGCCTCGTCGCGGCTATGCCGCTCCCACCGGAGACTTGCACGCCCTCGGCGTGCGGGAACGATAAGCGGTGGGCGCGGATGTGCCTGGGGCGCAAACATGGGAGACTTGAGGGGTGTAGCGTCCAATCCAGGTCGGTATGCAAGGGGTCCAGATGACAGCGCCTCGCCCAAGCCCAGCCCCGGTATCACGGCCGCGCGCCCTGATCGGGCGGCGTGCCCCGCTCCTTTGGCTCGCCGCCTGCCTGCTGCTGGCCCTGGTGGTTGGCGGCCTCGTGGCGGTGCTTGACCCGGCCGCCTGGGTCGGTGCGCCGACGGCGGACCGGGCGGCCGGTCCAGACCCAGCTCAGGCCCAGCCCCCCACCCGACCCTTCCCGCTCATCGAGTTCGGGCAGCACACGGCGCCGATCTATCGGACCGGCGTCGATGCCCAGGGCCGCTGGCTAGTTACCGCCTCCCATGACAAGACCGCCCGGGTCTGGGATTTGGGAGAGCGGGGCCTTGCTGCAGGTGCTGCGCCCGCCGATCGGCAAGGGATGCGAGGGCAAGCTATTTGCGGCGGCCATGTCGCTGGACGGGGCGACGGTGGCGGTAGGTGGATGGACCGGGTTCAAGTGAGACCGGCAAGTCTCGATCTATCGTCCCTATGATTGACTAGACCATCTCCACCGAACAACTCGCCGAGCGTGCGTGCCGCCCACCGGCGTACGCGCGACCAGCGCGAGGCCGACCACATTAAGGCGGTCGTGTCGCTGGCTGGCGGCTGGTCGGCAGAGCAGGTCGGCGAAGTCCTGCTGATCGACTCCAACACCGTGCGCGACCATTTT
>JADNEJ010000588.1 GCA_016292295.1 Candidatus Thiodictyon intracellulare | reverse complement strand
CAACATCAACGGTGCGATCGATCTGGAGCATTTGGAGCCCGTGACGCGCTGCGATTAGACCATTAATGCGACTTCAACGATCGCTCTGTTCCGGCAACTTGAGCAAGTCTACGCCGTAGCGACCTGGAGGATCTACGTCATTTGCGACAACGCTCGCTACTACCGCTTCAAAGCGGTTCAAGATTACATCATCTTCAGCAACCCGGGTGAGTACCAGGGCGACTTACGCTCCTTGCTGACGGAGAATTTTAAAATAACCTGTTCCAGTGAGGAAACTGAAAATTTGGCATTAGCTGAGTATAGCTGCTTGAAAAAATGTGCGGGAAAGGCTTCCTCATCGTGCAGCAAGGTGGCCAGCACCTCGGTCTCCCCGCCCTTGAAGGTCACCCGTACCAAGCGCATCTGCAGCGGCGCGGTGGGCAGCTCATAGGCTTCGCACTGGCGACGGGCGTCCGCACCGGGGGTGAAAGCGAGCACCACACTGGTGGCACCCAAGGCCATAAAGTCATCGACTTCGGTGGAAAGTCCGACCGACAGGCGCATGCAGAAATCTCGCTGTTCCAGCGCATGGAGCGCGAAGAACCAAAAAGCCGGGTAGCCACGATCGTAGAGCACTAGTACCCAACGATGGAAATTTTAATGCTATTTCTTGGAGTATTTTGTAAACTAACATTTTTTCAGAATTCTACTGATTCCCTGCGATTCCCTTACTGCGTGCTGCCTCCGTCCCTGTAACAGATCGTGAGCGCCGACAACGGCCTTGATCATAACTCCGCCCAAAAAAAAGCGTGGAAGTCGGTCATAAGCGTCGAAGGGGTTGGCAGGACCTCCGAACTCTCATACCCTTGGAAGTGCAAACTAACTCAGGGTAGTAAAAATGTCCGAAGGTCCTACCGCGAGAAATTTTAGCCCAGATGCCGGGCGTTCGCCACCCACTCGTTGCGGGTTGGCGAGCGGCGGTGCATGGTGAAGCACCGTGCACGTCTGAAGCGAGCAGTGCAGTTGGCACAAGGACAACCGCTGCGCCAGGTAGCGACGCAACTGGGAGGTAGCGCGCAGTACGCTGCGCGGCGGCGCCGTTGGCGGGGCTGCCGGTAGAGGTGGCGGCGTGCCTGGCGACCCCGGCGGGGGTACGCTTGCTTCATCAGTTGG
>JADNEJ010000316.1 GCA_016292295.1 Candidatus Thiodictyon intracellulare | reverse complement strand
ACCTGCTCTGCCGACCAGCCGCCCGCCAGCGACACGACCGCCTTGATGCGGTCGGTCTCGCGTTGGTCGCGAGTACGCCGGTAGGCGGCACGCAGCTCGGCGAGTTGTTCGGTGGAGATGGTCCAGTCGAGCATAGGGACGATAGTATATCGACATCGGCCGGTTACGCTAGGGTCATGAGCGAAAATCTCAGATGAGACGTGCATAAAAAGCAGATTTATTTTCTGCTTATTTGCGTCTAGTTGCAGCCAAATATTCTTCTTGGCTTCATTCTGGTCCGGTGCCGGATCGATGTCAATGGAATCGATGGGCTGCGAGAGGTTGACGGCGGGACCGAGAGGACTGAGCGAACAAAGGACCCAAAACGCGATAAAACCCGGTGTTATGTAGCAACTGCACATAGTTATCGAATCAATTTGTTACGCAGAATCTGGCGACAACTCAGTGCGATGCGAGCGAGTGGACGCCGGGATCTCCCAGATTTCGGTGAAAAACCAGGCTGCCGGAGCTGGCTCAGAATCGGAAAGTCGTAGCCAAATCACTGAATAAATATCCATGTGCGTTTGCTACATAATGCCGATAAAATCCCCGTGAAGGCCAATGTCGGCGTGCCCTAAGCTTGAGCCGCCAGCCTGATTCATCTGGTTTGTCAGGAGATTTCAGTGTCCGAAAAGCAAGAAGACGCGGCTGTACCCGCCATCCAACAGGCGTTGCTGCGCGCGCCCCCGGGCGAGGCGCAGTTGCTCATGGGCTGGGTGCGAGGATTGCGCGATATCGCTCAAAGCGAGCTGCGCGGACGCCGGAAGCTGGCCGCGCAGCTTGCGTTGTTGCGCGACAGCAAGGCCGCCTGGCCACTCGTCAAGGTCATAGGCCGGGCCTTGAAAATCGTTGCCTGGGACGCCCGTTCCTGGAAGCTGCGACTGGGCGTGATGGCCGTGGTGGCCACCTTTGTGGCGGTCGGGAATGCGGGGGCCTGCATCGTGCCCCTGGAGGGCGGTATCGGGCTCCCGCTGTGGGTACTGGTGGGCAGCGGCGGCGTCCTGGTCGGCCTGCTGGCCGACCTGATCCAGAAGAAAACAAAGAAACCCAGGACCTATTAACCTCGACTTTGGCCATTTTAGGCGACCCCGATCATCGTGCCAGCCGCAACCGGC
>JADNEJ010000177.1 GCA_016292295.1 Candidatus Thiodictyon intracellulare | reverse complement strand
GAGCGGCTATGGAAATTCTTTAAGAAAAAAGTTCTGTATAACAAGTATTACGAATTACGAATCATTTGACGGGTTTCGTAAAGTCTGCGCAGACTTCTTCAGTAATCTGGGTGAGCACCAGGGCGACTTGCGTTCCTTGCTGACGGAGAATTTTGAAATAACCGGTTACGGTGAGGAAACCGAAAATTTGACATTAGCTGAGTATATTTCGAGCCGTGATGCTACGAGGATCGAGAATCTCTCGCTCGTCGTCGAGGATGCGGGGCACAGCAGCAACCCGACCCTCGTCAGTCTGATTCCCGGCTGGGCCGCCATGACCAAGGCCCAGCGTTACGGTCACTGGCTCCACGCGACGGCCGCATTGTCCAGGCACAGCATCGACATACCCCGCTTTCACCAGTTTCTGCTGTTCAACGGCGCGGATGCAAGTACCAGTCAGCCGCATTTTCGCCTGGCGGCAGTGAAGCTGGGTTGGGTGGATGACACCAAGGCGCCGGTGCTGAGTTTTAAGTCCGCGACCCCGAACCTGAATTACACCCAGATCGCCCTGGCCTTAGCCATCAACGAACTAACGATAAATATCGTTGATTACTCTCGATTTTTTACATTTTTGCAGTCGGCAGACGGCCACGCGTGTGACGCCACAGCGGTGTCGACGCGTGCGCTGAGCAGGGGGTTACGGCGGCTACTCGTCGCGGCCAGGCAGCACCCGCCAGTGGCCGTGGCACGCGGGAACACGCAGGGGAAGGCAGGCGTAGCATCAACAATATATGTTCCGAGGTCGACAAAGACACCGGATGTACCCAGGGATACCCTTCTTGCCAGCCTCGATTGTACCGACTTTGCTGCCCTTTGCGCCGCTGTTCACCGCGCCGACCTGACGCCATGTGCAGATCTTGGTGACCGGCACGCTGCTGGTCCAAGGCCCGCGCACGGTAGCCGCGGCCCTGCGGGTCATGGGGCTAGCAGCCTGTCGGACTTCGGGGCCCCGTCGGGGTGGCGGGTCCGGTACACTGTCAGGATAAACCCTGATAGCCGGAGTGCTACTGCCGATGCGCCGCTTCCACCCGATGGACCGCTACACTGACTTGCCCCTGCCGCTGTCGGTGCAGGACTGGCTGTCCAAGGGACACCTGGCACGCTACGTGGTCGAG
>JADNEJ010000543.1 GCA_016292295.1 Candidatus Thiodictyon intracellulare | reverse complement strand
GTCACCAGGACGGCATATTCATAGACGATGGTGTCATCCGTCAGTTCGGCGAAGCACACATGGTCAGATCCGCCTTGATCTGTTGGCGCAACACGATGGCGCGGCGTGCGTGGCCCCAGCTTTTCAGGTGTAGGCGCGTCTCGGCCCCCTGCCAGCCCTGGTCAGCCGCGCACCAAGCGGCCCCGCGCATCAGGCGCTCGACGGCTTTCTTGACCCCTTTGGTCATCCGCAACTTGAACAGATACGGGACGCCTTCCTGTTCCGCCCGTGCCATGTTGGCTTGCGTGCCCGAGTCGCGGTCATCGCGAATCAGAGCTGGCCAGTGCGCCCGCGGCAGCCGTCCGAGTAACTCCCACAGCCCAGGCGAACTGTATTCCACCTCCAGGCGGCCCGGCTTGTGTGGGTTATACCCCATTGACCGCCCCTTCCTGGTGTCCATAGAGCGGCTTAACCGTCGTGTCGGCATCCAGAATCCACCACTCGCTCAGTAACGGCGCCGCGCAGTAACCTAGGTGATGCTGTAACCACTGCACCCCTTCGACCTCATCGATCTTGCCGAAATTGCGCCGGACTGAGTCCTCTCTGACCACCTCGCTCATCCCCAATAACGCGGGATTGATGGTGTCGCCCCGCAAGGCGCTGATGTGGGCGTAGCGCTAGTGGCCGGAGAGGATTGACAATACCGTAGTGCCCAACACATCGAGCGTGCTCGGCGCATTGGGGCTGGTGAGTACCAATGGGCAGCTATTCACCCAGGGATCGAAAAGCCCGCTCACTTGGAGAAATTCGGTAAAGAATGGCAACTACCCGAGTGGGGTGACGGCGGCCTGTGGGTCCCACTCAACGTGGACTCTGCCACCGAACGTGTCCACGGGGACCGAGCCGGGGCCAGAAAACGGTGCCAGCGCCGTTGTTTCAGTTTTACCCGCTGGGTGAAGGATAAAATCGTTCATACGCACCTCACCTCATTTAATTTATATTTCATAATGTTAAATCATGTCGCGCAAGGTCCAACTGTTCTTTCTAGGGTGATGGGCTTCCGCCAATTTCGCACCCGTGGACTGGACAACGTCCAGGGCGAGTGGACGCTGGTCTGCCTGGTGTGGAACCTGAAACGGATGGCCGTATTACGTCTGCAGTCAGGGGAACACCGCGGA
>JADNEJ010000254.1 GCA_016292295.1 Candidatus Thiodictyon intracellulare | reverse complement strand
GGTGGCGGCGTGCCTGGCGACCCCGGCGGGGGTACGCTGGCTTCATCAGTTGGTGATAGTGATGCATCTGATCATCACCCTGCGGGCCGGCGCCGGCGTGTGGTGACGGTGCAGGAGGCGGTGGCCAAACAGGCGCAGGAACAGCGGGTCCTCCTTGCTGTCGGCATGCCGCCGCGGAAGTTGGCGGTCTGTGAGGATGAGACCTTTTACCCCGACGTCTGCCTGGTCGCCATTGAGTCGGTGTCGAATTTCAAGTCGGTGTCGAATTTCATTCTGGTGGAACAGCACGCGCCCGATCGCACGACGCCGACCTGGACGCAGGCCCTCGACACGGCCTTGGACGGGTTACCGGTGACCGTGATCCAAGGCATCAGTGACGAAGCCAAGGCGTTGCGGCACCACCAGGAGCAGGACCTCGGCGCCCAGCATGCCTCAGACCTCTTCCATGGTCAGCATGAAGTGTCGTCCAAGGGGACCAATCTGTACCTGGGCCGGCAGGTCAGACAGGCCAATGCGGCGGTGGTGGCCGTCCAGATGCCGGTGGACGCGGCGTGCGCCGCGCAACGGGCGTATGACGCGCTGGTCCCTCATCCGTGCGGCTGACCACCGGCCTTCGCGGCCCAGATCGACGCCGCCCTGACCGAACGGGTCGTGGCCGAAGCCGAACAGACCTAGGCCCTGGAACGACAGGCGCAGGCTGGTGAGCCGACCCGTGAACTGGGCATCCTGTATCATCCCTATGATCTGGAGCGTGGCCACGTACCATCACGGCAGTCACCGCTTGAATGGTCGCAAGTTGGCGGCCCTGAAGGCTATACACAACTTCTATGTCCGTCGCCCCACCGCCGCTGAACGCTCTTCGGGCGGACCCACCCGGCGCTGTTTGACCAAGTGTTGGCGCACGTCGACCTGCTGCCGCCAGCGCGGCACTGGCGACCGCGGCCAGTCAGTTTGCCTGCTCTGACGCCGGTGGCGGCGTGACGGGCGTGGGCGGAGTTATGATCAAGGCCCTGCGTGCTGCCCCCGTCCCTGTAGCCGGTCGTGAGCGTCAACAACTGAAGACATTTGAACGACAACCGACCTGTCCGAAGCAAATTGCGATGTGCGCACGGATTATCTTGTTGGCGCGTCGAGACGTCGGCGTGCGGGCGACGGTCGA
>JADNEJ010000630.1 GCA_016292295.1 Candidatus Thiodictyon intracellulare | reverse complement strand
ATATTACGAATCATTTGACGGGTTTCGCAAAGCCTGCGCAGACTTCTTCAGCAACTCGGGTGAATACTAGGGCGACTTGCGCTCCTTACTGACGGAGAACTTTGAAATAACCGATCGGTGAGGAAACAGAAAATTTGGCATTAGCTGAGTATATACCCCTTGACCGCCCCTTCCTGGTGTCAATAGAGGGGCTAGACCGTCGTGTCGGCATCCAGAATCCACCACTCCTTCGGCCTCGTCGATTTTGCCGAAATTGCGCCGGACCGAGTCCTTGCTGACCACCTCGCTCATCCCCAATAACGCGGGATTAATGGTGTTGCCTTGCAAGGCGCTGATGTGAGCGTAGCGCTGGTGGCCGGAGAGGATTGACAATACCATGGTGCCAAATACATTGCGCGTGCTCGGCGCATTGGGGCTGTTGAGTACCAATGGGCAATTATTCACCTAGGGATCGAAGAGCCCGCTCACTTGGAGAAATTCGGTGAAGAATGGCAACTGCCCGAGTGGGGTAACGGCGGCCTGCTGGTCCCACTCAACGTGGACCCTGTCGCCGAACGTGTCCACGGAGATCGGGCCGGGGACGAAAAACGGCATCAGCGCCGTTGTTTCTGTTTCACCCGCTGGGTGAAGGATAAGATCGTTCATGCGCACATTTTTTCGTATATATTTCATTATCTTAAATAAAATCGCGCAAGATCAAACTGCTCTTTCTAATACACCACGATGGAAATTCTAATTCCATTTATTGGAGTATATCAAATGTCTTACACTACAATTTTTTCAGAATTCTACTGATTCTCTGCGATGCCCTTACTGCGTGCTGCCTTCGTCCCTGTAACCGATCGTGAGCGTCGACAACTGAAGACGCGGGCTTTGATCATAATTTCGCCCACGCCCGTCACGCCGCCACCAGCGTCAGAGCAGGCAAACTAGCTGGCCGCGGTCGTCGGCGCCGCGCTGGCGGCGGTAGGTCGACGTGCGCCAGCACTTGGTCAAACAGCGCCGAGTGGGCCCGCCCGAAGAAGCGTTCAGCGGCGGTGGTGCCATCGAGGCGGCGGACATAGAAATTGTGTATGGCCGTCAGGGCCGCTAGCAGTCTGTCGGACTTAGCGACTGGCGCCATCGCCTGAGGCCCTTGGATGGGCTTTTGTTGCAAAAAAGAGACGATTTTCGGCTAGA
>JADNEJ010000234.1 GCA_016292295.1 Candidatus Thiodictyon intracellulare | reverse complement strand
TCTTCAGCAACCCGGGTGAGTACCAGGGCGACTTGCGCTCCTTGCTGACGGAGAATTTTGAAATAACCGGTCGATGAGGAAACAGAAAAGTTAGCATTAGCTGAGTATAGCAAGATCCACTTCGAAAGAATCATTGGCATAAAGATCACGCACAATTTGAATGAGAGCTTGAGCGAAATCCGCATAGATGCGCCAATCACGGACCTTGTTGGCATTCGCTAGAGTATTTCGCGACATCCCGCGGCGAATGCACATATGGTAAAGCTTGCTCTTATTTACGCGCAGACAGGTTTCAATGTCACGCAGACTCTCTCGGTAAGTCAGTTACGCGAACGTCATATAGAGAAGTTGATCCAAGCATGTGAACGATTTGATCTGATGGCCGCCATAACGCTGCACGCATTGCCGAAAGATCGTCAGCTGAAGATGATCGGTGAGTTGTGCGAAAACCAATTTGCCTGCGTACATAAAGCGGCCTTGAGCACAAATCCGCCCGAGGCCGGCCAGTTCATGTGGGTTTGCGCGCGCAAGACCATATTCTGCAAGAGAGCGGCAACGCCGGGACTGAACAAGGTAGGCAGAATTATGATCAAGACCCATAAAGCCATGTCTCCCGCCCGTCGGATGGGGCGGAAGACTGGTCGAGCGAGAAACCGGCGCTCAAGTCGATTTTCCAAAGAAGCGCCATTCGACGTCTTTATAATAAAAGCCTTACGAAGTATGATCGAATAACGTGTGGGACACTAGTACTCCACGACGGAAATAATAATGCTATTTCTTGGAGTATGTCGTAAGCTAATATTATTTCAGAATTTTGCTGATTCCCTGCGATGCCATTACTGCGTGCTGCCCCCGTCCCTGTAATCGATCGTGAGCGTCGACCAATTGAAGACGCTTGAGCGATAACCGACCTGTCCGCAGCAAATTGCGATGCGCGCACGGATTATCTTTACTTGTTGGCGAATCGAGACGTCGGCGTGCGGGCGACGGCCGACGAATTCGGTATCGGTCGCTCTACCGTCCAAGCTTGGCGGCGGCGGTGGACGGAGCACTCCGACGCCAGCGTTGCGGAGCGGTTGTTGGATGCCCAGCGGTTCGGTACGCCAGCGATTTTCACGGCCGAACAGATCTGCGCGGTGGTGGCGCTGGCCTGCGAAGACCCGCGCGAGAGTGGGCGAG
>JADNEJ010000318.1 GCA_016292295.1 Candidatus Thiodictyon intracellulare | reverse complement strand
TACCACACCTACTTCCTTTCGAGTCTGCGCTTGATCTTGGAGGTGGAGGTGAAGGAAAAGTCTCTTTTTTACCACAAAAGCCGTCCAAGGGCCTCAGGCGGTGGCGCTGGTCGCTAAGTCCAACAGGCTGCTAGAGCGTGCTTTTAGCGCCGTTGTCGTTGTCATAATCGAGGTTATCGTCGTGCCTCGGATTCTCTCGCATCCAAAATTGCATCACTTCTGCGATTACGACAACGACAACGATTGTGTTTGTGTTTAACTTGTTCTTGACTCGTTATTTTGTACTAGGACGGCCATGAACCTGTTGATCGACATCGGCAACACCAACCTGCATTGGGCCCGGCAGGATACCGCGGGTCTCGGTCCGATGGCCGGGGTACGCCATGACCGGGGCCTGCCGCTTGATTTGCGTTCCGCTTGGGAGGCACTGGACCCGCCGCGGCGGGTGCTGGTCGGCAACGTCGGCGGGGCGGACCTGGGTCAGGCCGTCGCCCGGAGGGCGCGCGCTTGCTGGGGCCTGGAGGCGGAGTTCGCCGTGACTCGCCAGGACTGCCTAGGGCTGCGGGTTGCCTATGCGCAGCCGACCCGCTTGGGCGTGGACCGCTGGCTGGCCTTGCTCGGCGCACTGGGGCGCGACGCGGCCGCGGCGGCCGTCGTCGTGGATGTCGGCACCGCGGCCACCTTCGATGTCCTGGCCCCCGCGGGCCGGCACCTGGGCGGTCTGATCCTGCCAGGCCTGACCATGATGTGCAACAGCCTGCTCGCCGGTACCCACATCCTCCAGGGCGAACAGGAATCGGCCATTGAGCCCTGGGCCACGGACACCGGCGCGGCCGTCGCCGCCGGCAGCCTGCACGCCCTAGCGGCCCTGGCCGAACGTCTGCACCAGCGGCTTTGGGATCGGCTGTCCGAGACCGGCGAGGTGAAAGCGGTGGCACCGCCGGCCTTGCTGATTACCGGGGGTGATGGACCCCGCATCGGCCCCCTGATCACCCGGCCCCTCGAACTGGTCCCGGATCTCGTTCTGCGCGGACTGGCCCGCTGGGCGTCGACCTCCCGGACTGAGGTCCGGACCTAGTAGCCTGTCGGACTTCGGGGCCCCGTCGGGGCGGCGGGTCCGGTACACTGTAGGGATCAACCCCGATGGCCGCCCGATGGCCGGAGTGCTACTGCCGATGCGCCGTTT
>JADNEJ010000068.1 GCA_016292295.1 Candidatus Thiodictyon intracellulare | reverse complement strand
GCTCCAAATGCTCCAGATCGATCGCACCGTTGATGTTGACGCGCCGTCATCCCGTATTGGGCTTCACCTGATGGTCCTCGCCACGTTTGATCCAACCATATCCGAGTACCGGGTTGTGCTGTGGGCGGACCGCGTCCATGAAGCAGATGACGTCGTTTTCCTCTTTGTCTTGCTTGAGCGTTTCGTACTCGGCGAGCAATGCCTCCTGAGCCTTCGGGTCAGCCTTACCGGGCACGCGCTTGGGTTTCTTGTAGACGAAACCGAGACGATGCAGCAGTGCGGTCATCCCGCTGGCGGTGTAGTCGAATGGTAGCTCATTTAAAAGTAAACGAAAAATTCATAAAGGCAGCCCAGCTGAAGACGAACGTGCCGGCCTTGATCATAATTCCGCTCACCTTGTTCAGTCACGGCGTCGCGGCTCGCTTGCAAAATATGGTCTTGCGCGCGCAAACCCACATGGGCCGGCCAGCCTTGAGCGGACTTGTGATCAAGGCCGCAGTCTAATTACTGAGCCAGTAGTTGTGGTGCTGGATAACGCGCCGATTCATGTGAGCAAGGAAGTTAAGGAATGCAGGGAATATTGGGAAAAACGCGGGTTGACACTATGTTTTCTTCCGCGATTCTCGCCAGAATTGAATCTGTTTGAAATCCTTTGGCGTAAAATGAAATACGAATGGATTCCATCTCTAGCTTACGTGAGTATGACTGCATTAGCTTGCGCAATTCATCGAATAATAAATTCACTCGGATCTGAGTTTAGAATTACATTTGCGAATTAGATTTTTACGGCATGGCGCTCCACACATGTTTCCGTTGATTTACTTACTGTCCAGCGAAAAGGCTTAGCCATCGTCTCATTGAAGCATTCGATGAATTTGTTGATCTTATCGTATAGATCTTCGACCAAAAGAAAATTTTCTCTTCGAATAATTTTGCGGACCAAGATCAAGAATAAAATTTCAATCTGATTCAGCCATGAATCAGTGTTTTGGCGTGAAATAAAAGACGATGCAATGCGTGGGATCACAAAGAAACGCTTGGCGCGTCGCCATAGACTCGAGAATTCCATACTTTCCTTTGACGCCGAGGTCACCGTTAAAATCGATGGCATCCGTGACTAGCGTGTCGCCCACCGACGTACGCGCGACCAGCGCGAGGCCGACCGCATCAAGGCGGTTGTGTCGCTGGCGG
>JADNEJ010000672.1 GCA_016292295.1 Candidatus Thiodictyon intracellulare | reverse complement strand
GAAGCCGTGGCGCCTGGGGGCGGTGGTGGTACACCGCAGCCCTGCCGGGGTCGGGTTCAAGTTCCACGAGGCCCAGCCGACGTTGGACGAGGGGCTAGAGCAAGCGCTGGAGGTGGGGCTGACGCAACTGGAGCCCATGATGGCGCCGACCCTGGGGTCACGCCGCACCCGCGACGGGTCCCGCTCACGCGAGCCCGCACGACTGGAACACCAAATAGACCCGAGTTGAAAGGTTTCGGTCCTTGGATTGCGGGCGCCGGACCGTCCGCTGCCCCAAAGGCATGCCGAGCGAGGTCGTACCGACGGTTAGTCCCAGGAAAACAGCAGCCACTGATTGATGTTGATGTCCATCGGAATGCTGCTGCGCTGGTCCAAGGTCCCGTCCCCGTTGCTGTCGATCAGGTAATAGGCCGGACCGATCTGGGGCTGGATCTTGGTCATGTAGAGCCGGCCGCGCACCCGGTACTCGTAGAGGGTCTCGTTCGCACTCTCCCGGATGGTGATCTCGGGCTCGACCGGGTCCCCGGTCACGGGTGAGGACGCTACCGACGGTGACTCCAGGAATCCGCCCGCGCCGGAGGCGGGTGGAGTGGGCTGCGGCGGTGGCGGCGGGTCTTCTGCCAGCACGGGCAGCGCGCAGGCCAGGAGCAGCAGGGCAGGGGCGGCAAAAAACTTCATCGAGTGCTCGACGTCACCTTGGGCGTATCGGGTCGTCATGGTAGTACGAACGGCCGCGGATAGAAACGGTGCAGAGACGGCGTCTTCCCGCGCGCCGTCTCTCCCGCATAATGCCAATGCGCACCCCAGGCCGGACCAAGCAGTCGCCCCGTCGCGAGCATTCATGTATAGCCAGGCAACCGCTCGAGCGCGATATCCGAGAGCCTTGGGGCCGCTTGGTCTTTTGAGGAGAGTTCAGGTGAAGCTTGGTCCGCCAGAGGCCAGTCGATGCCGATCGACGGGTCGTCCCAGCGCACGCTGAACTCGGTTTCGGGGTGATAGTAATCGGAGCACTTGTAGCCGAACAGGGCAGTCTCACTGGTCACCAGGAAGCCGTGGGCGACACCCGCCGAGATCCAGAACTGCCGCCGGTTCTCGGCGGATAGGGTGACCCCCACCCACTGGCCGAAGGTCGGCGAGCCGCGGCGCACGTCCACCGCGACGTCGTAGACCTCGCCCGCGAATACCTGCACGA
>JADNEJ010000493.1 GCA_016292295.1 Candidatus Thiodictyon intracellulare | reverse complement strand
GCGAGGAGCGTCTGGCGGCGATTGCCGCCGCCAAGACCAAGATTGCGGCGCGGGCTGCCGAGCGCTTCGCGCGTGAGCAAGCCGAGTACGAGGCAAAACGCGCGGTACATGCTGCTCGCGTCGCGTCTACCGGTAAGAAGCCGACGACGCATCGCGGATCATGCCGGTGACTGGCGGTGGCTTCGAGCAATGCTACAACGCCCAAGCCATAGTTGATCCCGAGAGCATGCTGGTCGTGGTTCCGAAGGTCGCGTAGATCCACCGGAAAAACTCAACGCCGACCTGCGTTACGAGGTCTCCGTCCACAATGAGGACGGTCGGACGCGCACCAGCGATACCGGGTTCCGGGTGGTGATCTCATTGGCAGATTCTGGATTCAAGACTTTGCCTATCGACGCGCCCGGGGTTCCTCTCGCGGCGCCGACCGGCCACTCCCGAGACCTGAGTCGGAGCCAGGATGTGCCGGCTGAGACTCCGGCAAGCGAGGCCGGCGTCCAAGGCCTCCTCAGCTGGTTCGGTGTCGCCACGATCGTTCTTAGTGTCATGGCTGCTGTGGAGGTGGGCGTTGGATAATGACGAGCGCTTTGTGGTTGCTCGGCTGGTTCGGGAAGCGCCGAGCGGAGGCCGCGCGGCGGGCGCAGGCGGCGGCGCAGCGAGCGTTAGAGGGCGATGCTCTGGTCGCCCGTGAGCGCGCCGCGGCTGAGCGGGATCAGAAGGGGAAGGCGCGTCAACTGGCGGAGGCACAGCGGCAGGCAGAGATTGGCGACATTATGTAGCAGCTGAACATAGTTATCGAATCAATTTGTTACGCAGAATCTGGCGGCAATTCAGTGCGATGCGGACGGGTGGGCGCCGGGATCTCCCAGATTTCGGTGAGAAACCCAGCTGCCGGGGCTGGCTCAGAATCGGGAAATAGTAGACAAATAACTGAATAAATAGAGAAATTATGTAGAAGGCGCACATGATCCGACCCGGCCAAACCGGGAGGATCTCCCTTCTCACCCGATAGCGAGGAGCCGAATTCATGGTGGATTTACACGTAGTGAGCACATTGGTGGCGAAGCGGGGCGAGTTGGCCTGGCAGGCGCAACTGTGTCACCAGGAATTGCAGCGGCTGGCGGCGGAGTTAGGGCATCTAGACGCGACGATCCGGCTGTTCGCCCCGGCGTACGACCTCGGCGGGATTCGGCCGC
>JADNEJ010000533.1 GCA_016292295.1 Candidatus Thiodictyon intracellulare | reverse complement strand
ACCAGCACGCTCAGATCCAAGCCTTCCACCACCTCGACCACGTAGCGTGCCAGATAGCCCTTGGACAACCAGTCCTGCACCAACAACGGCAGGAGCAAGTCAGTGTCGCGGTCCATCGGGTGGAAGCGACGTATCGGCAGTAGCATTCCGGCCAACGGGCGGCCATCGGAGGTTCATCCCGACAGTGTACCGGACCCGCCGCCCCGACGGAGCCCCGAAGTCTGACAGGCTGCTAGCCCTGAAAGAGCGTGACATAGGGATTTCTGCTGCTATGTGACGCCCTTTCAGGGCTGAATCCTCTCATGGACATGACCCAGGGTGTTGCCCTGGGCTGGTATGTAGCACCCCTTTGGGGCTGAAGATAGCAATGGGCGCGCGTCTGTGGTGCGGCCTCAGTTATCGTTATCGTCACGTCATACGCGGCAAAGCTTTCCGGAAGACTGGGCGCCTCCCGCGCGCATCTTGCGCCGACAACGACCTTAGCGATCCCGCGGTCCGGCGTCCGGCGCCGCGCTGGGTCGAGCGCGCAATTCAGGCGGCAGTTCCAGTGAGATCGAATCCGCCCAGGCGATGAACTCGGCAAGCCCGACACCGTGGCGGTCATCGGCGCCGAACCGGCGTTTGATGGCCTCGGTGATGAGGTTGAACCGCCCGAAGGTTGCCGCGGCGGGAAAAGTGTTGGCATCATCGGCGTCGACGCTCGCCGGTTCGATGCCGAGCGACAGTGCGGCGAGCTTCCAGGGTGCGGCGGACTTGATCCGCTTCCAGTAGTCCCACCTTGGTGGCTTGGCGGTGGGACGCGTTGGTTGGTCACCATCGGGGCCCGACCGGGTGCCTCCCGACACGGGCTTGAACGGGGCTTTGGATACCCGCAACTGCTTGTCGTTGCTCACTGGCTGCGCTCCTTCTCGATGCAGTTTTTCAGTCAAAAGGGTCGCGACTGGGCGCCGCGGGGGGCGTCCGTTCGGGGGTTGCCCGAGACCCGACCGGGCCCACTGGGCCGCGCCTCCGGGAACCGTCCAATTTACCCGATCCGGGGGTCGCAGTGTACTCGGGCGAAGACCCACACCGGGCGGGCCGCCAGCAGGGCGGCGGCGAGTTGGGCTAGCAGCCTACCGGACTTAGCGATCGGCGCCATCGCCTGAGGCCCTTGGACGGGCTTTTAGGGCAAAAAAGAGACGGTTTTCGGCTAGA
>JADNEJ010000213.1 GCA_016292295.1 Candidatus Thiodictyon intracellulare | reverse complement strand
CGGACATCAAACCGCATCGCAGTCGCGGCTGGCTGAACGCCAAACTAGATCCCCAGTTCGCGGAGAAACTCCACGATATCTGCAAGACGTACCGTCTGGCCCCGGAGCGGGCGGCAGCGGGAATCCAGACGAGCTCGGTTGACGAAATGAGAGGAATACAGTCACTTGAGCGTATAGCACCGACGCAGCCAATGGCCTCTGGACGCAGCCAATGGCCTCTGGACGGGTCGAGCGCCGCTTGTTCGAGTATCAGCGCCACGGCACCCATACCCTGATTGCCGAGTTCAACGTCGCGACCGGCAAGGTGACTCGGCAGCTCGGCCAGACGCGAACCAAAGACGATTTCGCGCGTTTCCTAATTCCCCATGTTTCCTAATTCCCCATTTTTGCTGCGTGCCCGACGGAGTCGCAGTTGCAGCTCGTCATGGATAATCTCAATACTCATTTCTCAGAATCCGTCGTGCGTTTAGTCGCGGATGCCATCGGCTTTAACGGTGACCTCGGCGTCAAAGATAAGTGTGGAATTCTCAATTCCATGGCGACGCGCCAAGCGTTTCTTTGTCTTTGCGATCCCACGCATCGCATCGTCTTTCATTTCACGCCTAAACACTATTCATGGCTGAATCAGATTGAAATTTGGCTCTCTATCTTGGTCAGCAAAGTTATTCGACGAAGAAAAATTCATTGACTACTTCGATGAGACGATGGCTAAGCCTTTTCGCTGGACATACCAGGGCAAGCCGCTGGCAGCCTAGCCGGTAGCCGCAAGTAGTCCGAGCAATTCCATCGCGAGGTACTAGTGTTCCAACGTTGTTCAATCATTTTTCGTAAGGCTTTTATTATTAAAGACTTTTCGTAAGGCTTTTATTATTAAAGACATAATGGCGTTTATTAAAGACATAATGGCGTTTCTTTGAAAAATCGACTTGAACGCCGGTCACTTGCTCGGCCAGTCTTCCGCCCCATCCAACGGGCGGGAGACATGGCTTTATGTACGCAGGCAAACTGCTTTTCGCACAACTCACCGATCATCTTCCGCTGCCGATTTTTCGGCAATGCGTGCAGCGTTATGGCGGCCATCATAATAAGATCAAATCATTCACATGCCTGGATCAATTTCTCTGTATGACGTTCGCGCAATTATACTCAGCTAATGCCAAATTTTCTGTTTCCTCACAGACCGGTTATTTCAAAGT
>JADNEJ010000629.1 GCA_016292295.1 Candidatus Thiodictyon intracellulare | reverse complement strand
GCACGGCTGCTCTTGAGACTCGCGGGCCAGGAATTGGTCACCGCGTTGGTCTTGAAGATGGCGGCCAGTGTCGAAGCCGTGTGGCCAGATCGCGTCGCCCTACGCAAGATGAAGCCGGCCGAGATCCAAGGTTTCCAATTAACCTTCAAGCGCTGCCGGTAAGCAGAGCCTAAATTAATGGCATTGGTGTTCAAGCGGGCGTCGCCGTCGCTGGTCACAGTGTCGGCCTTCGACGAACGCGATCAACAGTCGGGACAGGGCAGCGGCATTGCCATCGGCGGCGAGCGGATCGTCACCAACTGCCATGTCGTGCGTGAGGCGTACCGCCTGACGGCAGCGAGCGGCGAAACGTGCTACCCCGCCACCTGGGTCACGAGCAACCCGACCCGCGACCTCTGCGTCATCAGTGCCGAAGGCTATGAGGCCGCGGCGGCGTCGGTGCGGACGCTCGACTCGGTGGTGGTCGGTGAGCCGTTGTTCGCGGCGGGCAACCCGCTGGGATTCAGGCTCGCGGTCAGCGCCGGTCTGGTCGCCGCGGTCGCGCGCGTGCGCGGCGAACGAGTGATCGTCAGCACCGCGCCGCAGTTGCCGGGCGCCAGCGGCGGCGGACTGTTCGATGCGCAAGGGCGGCTGCTCGGCGTGATCACCGCCATCATGACCAGCGGCCAGAACCTCAACCCGGCCCTCTCCGCCGAGTGGATCGCACAGCTCGCCGACCGGGGGTGGCACCGCTCCCGCCTGAGCCCCAGTGACTGAACGAGGCTCAGGTCCTGCAACTAGTCGGTAACTGGTCGGGGCTGGAACGCTACGCCCAGGAATGGCTGGCGGCACAGCCCAGCGCAGCCGGGGCCGCCATCTCGCTCGGGATCGCATTTGACGGACGCATTGGAGCATCCCGAAGCATCCGCACGCGTCTATCGCGCTGCGCTGCGGCTCAATGCGAGCGAGCCCGGTGTCCGCCAGTCCTTGGCGCAGGTGTTGTCCAGACAAGGTAAGGGCAACGAGGCTCGGCCGCTGCTGGGCCCGGACGGCGCGTCCGCGGCCAGCGACGCTGCGACCCGGGCGGCGCTTTGCGACGGAAAACTCAAGCGCAAGCGTTACGCGCAAGCCAAGCGTGTCCTTTCGGCAAGGCTGCATGAATTCGGAGCGCGGTTCCGGTAGCGGGGGAGCCCCGCGTCCTTGGCGAAGGGAAGGCCCGA
>JADNEJ010000503.1 GCA_016292295.1 Candidatus Thiodictyon intracellulare | reverse complement strand
GCGGGTGCCGCCTGGCCGCGACGAGCGGTCGCCGCAACCCCCGGCTCAGCGCACGCGTCTGCACCGCCGTGACGTCATGCGCGGGGCCGTCGCCCGACTGTAAAAATGGTCAAAGTCGAGTTGGCAAGATCTACTCCGAAAGAATCATTGGCATAAAGATCGCACGCAATTTTAATGAGAGCTTGAGCGAAATCCGCATAGATGCGCCAATCACTGACCTTGTTGGCATTCGCTAGAGTATTTCGCTACATCCCGCCGTGAATGCCCATATGGTAAAGTTTTCTCTTATTGGCGCGCACACAGGTTTCAATGTCACGCAGACTCTTCCGGGGTAGGTTAGTTGCGTTGCGCGAACGTCATACAGAGAAGTTGATCCAGGCATGTGAACGATTTGATGGCCTTGATCATAATTCCGCCCACCTTGTTCAGTCCCTGCGTCGCCACTCCCTTGCAGAACATGGTCTTGCGCGCGCAAACCCACAGGGCCGGACGGCCTTGGGCGGATTTGTGATCAAGGCCCGATTTGATCTTGTGATGTTCAAGGACCGACGTTCAAGTCGATTTTCCAAAAAAGCACAATTACGTATTTATAATCAAATGCTTACTGAGCATAATCGAACAACGTTAGGGCACTAGTGGTACAAAATGGCTTTTCGGAAGCACTGATGCAACAATGGCAAGGCGCGCAGGCGAGACTACCCGATTAACGTCTAGGCGCCCAGCGGCACCGCGACCGGTTGACGACCCGTGCCGGTGCCGCTACAATAACAATTGGCTCTTGGCGATGTAGCTCAGTTGGTTAGAGCGCCACACTCATAATGTGGATGTCCCTGGTTCGAATCCTGGCATCGCCACCATCTCCTTCTCTCCTTCTTCCAGCACGCCCTGGTACCTCGGAGCGCAATTACCGATGCCAGTCTGGCGATCGATCTGACGCTAAGAAATTAGATATGATTAACAGGATTTTGTAGGATTAACAGGATAGATCAGAGTGCGACGTGCATCAACGATACATCCTGTAAATCCCGGTATTATATAGCAAATGCACATAATTATCGAATCAATTGGTTGCGCAGAATCTGGCGGCAACTCAGTGCGATGCCGGCGGGTGGGCGCTGAAATCTCCCAGATTTCGGTGAGAAACTCGGCTGCCGGGGCTGGCTCAGAATCGGAAAGTCGTAGCCAAGTCACTGAATAAAT
>JADNEJ010000519.1 GCA_016292295.1 Candidatus Thiodictyon intracellulare | reverse complement strand
CCGTGCGGACCCTGGCCCCCCGATTGCCGGTTGCGGCTGGCACGATGATCGGGGTTGCCTAAAATGGCCAAAGTCGAGTCTCGATCAATATCCGAAACTAACTCCGGTCATGCGGCTCCTTGCGAAGACTGCCCCCGGCGCCGGGTAGGTGGCTTCTTCGGCGTCGGCCCCTGCGTCGGCTCCAGGGCCAGCGCGGGCGCTTTTGCCTCAGTAGCCGCGGGCACCCGCTCCGGTGCCTGCAAAATGGCGATGACGGCTCGCAGATCGGCGCTATGGGCCGCACGCTCGGTCAGGGTGGCCACTCTCAAGACGCAGCGCCCCGGATGCCGTCTCAGCCGCCGTCAGGGTCGCCTGTGACGCTTCCAGGGCCTCGGCGGTGCGTTGGGCCTGGCTCTCCCCGGTCGCGTCGGCTCGCAGCGTCGCCGTAGAGGCCTCCTGGCGGGCCTGGGCCAGGGCACCGCTCAGCCAGGCACCCTCGGCCGCGGCATCAGCCACCTGGCCGCGCAGCGCCTCCAGGGTAGCCCCCTGTTCTTGGATGCGCCGGGCCTGCTCCCGAGTCTCACTCTGGGCCTCGTGGACAGCCGCCCGCGCCTGGTCGCGCTCGGCCTCGAGCCGGGCACGGGTCTCGCGCAGGTCCTCGACCTGCCCCCGCAGGGCCTCAATCTGCCCGCGCAGTTGCCCCAATTCCCCAGCCTGCCGGCGCTGCTCGCGAAGCTCCGCCTCTTGGGCCTCGCCGCGGCGGCCCCGCTCTTCGGCCAAGGCGCGCTGCTCGGTGTCCTTTTCGGTAAGGCTGCATGAAATTCCGTCCCTGGCCCGGTAGCGTAGGAGCCCTATTTTTGGTGATCCGGAGGCTCCACGATGTCACACGCCAGTTTGAAGCGGCGGCTGACGGCGCTGACGCCGCCTGCGCCGGTGCCCAGCGCAGCGTCGCCGGCCTTTGTGGAAATGATGCTGGGTTTACCACCGTCGAGGCCGGGCTGCGTGCTGACCCTATCCGACGCGCGTAGCCGTTCGCTGCGCATTGAGTTGACTGGGGTGGCGAGCAGCGAGGTCACGGTGGTGGCGCGCAGCCTGTGGGAGGCGATGCCATGCTCGCCCTGACCCCGCAGCTGCGCGTGTTGGTCGCAACGGCCCCGGCGGACTTCCGCCAAGGCATGTCTTCGTCTTCCGCAACCGCCGCGGCACCGCGCTCAAGCTCCTGGTCTACGACGG
>JADNEJ010000410.1 GCA_016292295.1 Candidatus Thiodictyon intracellulare | reverse complement strand
CGCAGCTCGGCGAGTTGTTCGGTGGAGACGGTATAGTCGAGCATAGGGACGATAGCATATCGACGTCGGCCGGTTACGCTAGAGTCATAAGCGAAAATCTCAGATGAGACGCGTATAGAAGTTGAACTTGTCCTGCTTGCGCCAGGTCACGTCCGGAGTCAGGGCCTGATTCACCAGGTCCTTCAAACGTTGCCGAAGCTGTGGTGAATGAAAGAAAAAGCCCAGCCGGGACTCGATTCGGATCTGTCCGGCGCCCGGCTTGACGCCCTCCCGCGGGCTATAGGTGGCCGGCAGCCATTGCTCCGTCTGGGGGTCATTGGAACGGCGCAGATGCTCGACCACCTTCTGCTTGTCGAAGGCGACGATATTGATCCGGTTGCCCTTGGGGATGGATTTCAGCGAATCCTGATCCAGGTCATTGGTATCGATCGAGATGAAGGCCGTCAGCGGCCTCAGTTGCGCCGCCCAATTCGGCAGGCTGGCGGCCCGCGCCGCGATGCGATCCACAATCCGCGAGCCGACCCCGCCGACCCCGATGAAAAAGGTCGGAATGATGGTGCCCTGGTCGACGCGATGGTTGTTATCAGCCATGATTGCTCCTCGGGATGTCGCATCAGGGGCGCTGCGCCGACCGTCGGCACGCTGCCGCTGTCAGAAAGACCCTCGCCGGCACCGACCCCGGCGCCGGCGGCCTGGATCATAATCCCGGCCGCTGGGGGCGCCGCACCTCAGTGCGGCGCAATCTCGCATGCCCCGCGTGCCGAAGAGGACCGGGGGGAGACGACACCAGTGTCGGCCAAGGCCGGCGCTCGCCTCGCGCCCGGTCCGTAGGCTGGGTAGAGCGCAGCGAAACCCAGCAATTAACGCCTTAGGCACACGCAAACGATCGGTTTCGCTGAACTTTAGCCATCCGGCAGGGAGACTTCCCCGCTCTGCGCGCAAAGGCGGTCAAGCATCTGCCAACGATGGCGCAGTTTCCCCGCTATTGCCAAGCCTGGACCTGGAACATTACGATCATTTGGAACTTGGACCCCCGCGACGAGCGGTGACGCGACATCGACGCGATCGAACTGCTGCCGCAGGTAGCGGGCGCCGATGAGCCGACCCTTCCGCAGGCGCGTTGCCGATGCCGGGTAAAGCAGCTTAGGGCGTACTATGAGCTCGACTTTGGCCATTTTAGGCGACCCCGATCATCGTGCCAGCCGCAACCGGC
>JADNEJ010000149.1 GCA_016292295.1 Candidatus Thiodictyon intracellulare | reverse complement strand
CCCGTCCGCGGGCCAGGAACGGCCCGCGGCGGGCACCTACTGCTCCTTTTAGGTTTAAAGGCACGAACCTGATATACACGTCTCATCTGAGATTTTCGCTCATGACTCTAGCGTAACCGGCCGACGTCGATATACTATCACGAATCATTTGACGGATTTCGCAAAGCCTGCGCAGACTTCTTCAGCAACCCGTGTGAGTATCAGGTTGATTTACGCTCCTTGCTGACGGAGAATTTTGAAATAACTGGTCGATGAGGAAACCGAAAATTTGGCATTAGCTGAGTATAGAACAATCAACTTATTGGAAATCTATCCGACTTACTACAAACTTTTTTGTTGAGGCACTTACCATCAGGTCGACATCCAGTGGGCCAATCACGACATCCTGTGGATGGGCACGGCTGCGGGCAGCGAGGAGTGCATCACCAACGTCATCCGCTTCAGCCTGCGCTACGGCAACATAGAGACGCTGGAGAACGGTTGCGGCATCAATGTCCTGACACCGGAAGAGGGCCTTGATCATAATTCCGCCCACCTTGTTCAGTCCCGGCGTCGCAGCTCCCTTTTAGAACATTGTATTACGCGCGAAAACCCACATGGACCGGCTGGCCTTGGGCGGATTTTTTATTAAGGCCCCGGAAGAGCAGTCGATGATGGATAAACAGCTGCAGTCCTTCCTCAACAGCCGCAAACTGCAACAGCACACCCACTTCTCTTTGCCAACGGCAGCCTGTACATGGTCTATGACGGCAATCTACTCTATCACGGCTGCGTCGCCATGAACGAGGACGGCGAGTTTCGCGCCTTCAACGTCGATGGCGAGTCGTTCAGTGGCCGGGCTTTTCTCGACCGGGTCGACCAGCTGGCCCGGCAAGGCTATTTCGATATCGATAACCCGGCACAGAAGCAGTACGGCATGGATGTCATGTGGTTCCTGTGGTGTAGCCGTTTAGCCCCCCCTGTTCTTAGCCTCGTGGACGATCATAAGCCTGCGCGACACAGCTCGACGGCCGTGTCAGAATATGGCACAACCCACTAAGCGAGAGCGGGCCAGCGCCGCCAGGCCACTACCATGCACCTGAGCGATCACGACCTCAAACAATGCGACGACGCCGATCTGGAGACGCTTGCGCCCGCGCAGGCGCGGGCGTTGTTGGGAAGGCGCTGGCGGATCTGCAGGCGGCGCGCGAGCGGCTTGGGCAGACCCCCTCCA
>JADNEJ010000030.1 GCA_016292295.1 Candidatus Thiodictyon intracellulare | reverse complement strand
AAACCGGGCAGACCGCCCTGCTGATAGCGCCGAAAATGGTCGCGCACGGTGTTTTGGAGTTGATCAGCAGGACTCTGGCGACCTGCTCTGCCGACCAGCCGCCTGCCAGCGACACGACCGCCTTGATGCGGTCGGCCTCGCGCTGGTCGCGCGTAGGCCGGTGAGCGGCACGCAGCTCGGCGAGTTGTTTGGTGGAGATGGTATAGTCGAGCATAGGGACGATAGTATATCGATATCGGCCGGTTACGCTAGGGTCTTGAGCGAAAATCTCAGATAAGACGTATATACATAATGCCGGGGAAAAGGGGCTAAGCTCGAATGGCGCCAGGTTAAGCCTGACAAACTGAAAAAAAGCAGCATTATGTATAACTAAGCGATAGAAATTTTCGGCTTTTTATTCCAGATACTTTGGAAATCCTCAGCGAGAAGCGTTCGGAGTAGCGGGGCAAATTAATCAAGTTCACCGAAGAACTTCTTGCAGGCACCTCGAAACGTTTCAAATGTGTCGTAATATTGATTTTATACGTCTCTTATGTGAGATTCCTGTTTAGTTGCGGCGGGTAACCTGCCAATAATTTTGGTAAACAGCCTTCATGCTGGACTACTGTCTCGACAAGCACGAACTCGCCGAACTGCGTGCGACCCACCGCGCCGCCCGGGACGTGCGCGAGGCCTATCTGATCAACGCATTTATTTTGCTCGATAAGTGGCGTGCGACGACCGATGTGGCCGATGCCTTGCTGATCGACCCAGGCACTGCTCGCGATGGCCTTGATCATAATCCCGCCCACCTTGTTCAGTTCCGGCGTCGTCGCTCCCTTGCAGAACATTGTCTTGCGTGCGCAAACCCACATGGGTCGGCCGGCTTTGGGCGGATTTTTTCTCAAGGCCGCTTGCGATTATTTCAAGCGTTACAAGAAGAGCGGCCTTGATGGGTTGCTGCGGATGATCTATATCGGTAGCGAAGCCCTGCTCGACGACACGCAGTTATTGGAACTGGATGATCATCTTCAAAGTCGCCTATATCTGACAGCCGAGGCCATCGCCCGACATGTCCAGAAGCGCTGGGAGGGCGTTACACTCGACTTTGGCCATTTTTTCAGTGGGCGACGGGGCCTTGATCACAAATTCGCCCAAGGCCGGCCCATGTGAGTTTGCGTGCGCAAAACCATGTTCTGCAAGGGAGCGGCGACGCCGGGACTGAACAAGGTGGGC
>JADNEJ010000344.1 GCA_016292295.1 Candidatus Thiodictyon intracellulare | reverse complement strand
CGCGCTGGTCGCGCGTACGCCGGTGGGCGGCACGCAGCTCGGCGAGTTGTTCGGTATCGACGTCGGCCGGTTACGCTAGGGTACTAAGCGATAATCTCAGATGAGACCTGTATAGCAGGGACCGGCCGCCTTCACCGCGACCAGGCCGGGAGGACCGACGAAACCTGGATCGCTCTTCGGACCCACGGGACCGCCTGGATTGCCTGCATCGCCCTTCGCACCCGCGGGGCCGGTCGCACCCGTCGCGCCTTGCGGACCCACCGGGCCAACAGGACCAACCGGGCCGACCGCGCCGGCGGCACCCGTCGGGCCTTACGGACCCATAGCACCGGTGGCACCCTTCGGGCCCGTTGCACCCGCCGGTCCCTTCGGACCCGCTAAGCCGGCCAGACCTCGCGGACCCGGCGGACCCAATGGACCCGATGGACCTTGGAGTCCGTCTCGGTTCCAGTGGACGATGCCCTCGTTCGGCATGCAAGTCGTTACCGCCCTGTCAATCACCAGAATCGTTGAGATCGATTTCGTCTGGCATCCCCCAGTAGACCCCATCCGCGTCTGGAATTGTCGCTTGCGCTTGCGGCAAAAAGCCCAGTATCGCCACCGCGACTGATGCGCCCTGAAGAATTCGATGGCTCATCACAATCGGTTGCCAAAAATCCGTGGAGACACTGAATAGAAAAAATATTGTTGGTTCCGTGCGGCAGGCGCCGAGGCGTGGCGAGCCAGTGATTTCGTAACCGTTTAGCCCCCCTGGTTGCCAAGTAGCCATAGCGGGTCGTCCCGATCAGATAGCTGATGAGGGCAACGGTGAGGCTTGAAGTCCTTAGCACCGCTGGCGGATTACCTCGGTCAGAGACGGCCAGGGCGAGATGGCGCGTTGACGACAGGTCTCGATGATGCTAGCCAAGTAGGCGAAAGCGCGGGTGCCCTGCGCGGTGCAGGTCCACATGCGGATGTGGCGGGCGATAACTCAGTGGCGCAGGGTGCGCTCGGCCTCGTTGTCGGTCAACGGCAGCTCAGAGTGGTCGAGCACCACCCAGAAGGTGTCCCAGTCGTTAGGCAACTCGCGCGCCAGCGCACGCACTTCTCATGTGGCGCATTGACCTGACGCAGGCACTTATCCAGCAGGGCGTTGAGCATCGGCGCATGCCGTGCACACAACGCCCCGGCGGGGGGCGAGGCGCCGCGGGCGTCGTAAACGGCGGCCATGACCGTCGCGATCACCGTCAGGAGG
>JADNEJ010000105.1 GCA_016292295.1 Candidatus Thiodictyon intracellulare | reverse complement strand
CGTGCCGGTCACCAAGACCTGCACATGGCACCAGGTCGGCGCGGTGAACAGCGGCACAAAGGGCAGCAGCGTCGGTACAATTGAGGCTGGTAGGAGGGGTATCCCTGGGTATGTCCGGTGTCTTGGTCGACCTCGGAACATACACTGTTTATGCTCCGCCTGCCTTTCCCCTGCGTGTCTCCGGGTGCCACGGCCACTGGCGGGTGCCGCCTGGCCGCGACGAGCGGTCGCCGCAACCCCCGGCTCAGCGCACGTGTCGGCACCGCCGTGGCGTTACGCGCGGGGCCGTCGCCCGACTGCAAAAATGGCAAAAATCGAGTTCAAGCCAGTTAATTCCCCGCCTGATGAAAGCCGTCTTGCGGGCGGCCATACGCGGCGTGCCGGTCGAAGTCTTCCACTCACACCGCGAGGCGCCGCCGGCGACGGACCTGGCCTAGATCGCAGCAGCCGTGAACTATGGGCGCCTGCTCGACGCTGATGTGGTGATTCGAGAGAATCGCCGCGGCGAGCACTCAAAGATCGTGCTGGTGGACGAGGCCTCGGCTGCGTTTGGCAGCTACAACGTCGAGGACGCCGCCCACGACCGGCTGGCGGAAGCGATGCTCGCCAGTCGCGACCTGTGCGCGGTGGCGCCTGCCCGTGCGATCATTGCGGAACTGCGCGGCGCTCCGGAAAACGTGCTGGTGACGCCGGAGTCCTTCTTGGCGCTGCCGGCGCGCCTGCAGTTTCGCATGGCCGCCCTTGGTGCCTTCAAATGGTGGATGTGATGCGCTTCGCGGAAATCGAGCACAAATTCGTGGTGACTGAGCAGTTTGATCTCGATGCCTTCCGCGGCCTCGTCCAGGCGCTTGATCCGGCGCTGTACGGCTTTGCCCTACGGGTGCTAGACCGCTATTTCATGACCGAGCACGGCTGTGCGAGCCGCTACCTGATTCGCCACCGCTACGATCCAGCGCTCCATCACCTCACGGTGAAGTCGCGTGAGGCAGACCCCGAAGTTCGCGGCGAGATCAATCTGGACTTGGGCCAGCACGCCGGTGACCAGTCGGCCGCGGTGGAGGCGTTCGTGCAGCAGCTCGGTGCCACCGCGATCGGCGATATCATCAAGGACGTCTAGCAGACTGTCGGACTTCGGTGCCCCGTCGGGGTGACGGGTCCGGTACATTGTCGGGATCAACCCTGATGGCTGCCCGATGGCCGGAGTGCTACTGCCGATGCGCCGCTTCCACCCGATGGACCGCGA
>JADNEJ010000563.1 GCA_016292295.1 Candidatus Thiodictyon intracellulare | reverse complement strand
CGAGGAGTGTCTGGCGGCGATTGCCGCCGCCAAAACCAAGATTGCGGCGCGGGCCGCCGAGCGCTTCGCGTGTGAGCACGCCAAGTACGAGGCGATGCGCGCGGCGCGTGCTGCTCGCGTCGCGGCCACCGGCAAGAAGCTTGGCGGCACTACCCCCAAGGCCTCGACACTGGGTCCACGGGTGGATGATCAGATCAATTTCACCGACGACGCATCGCGGATCATGCCGGTGGCTGGCGATGGCTTCGAGCAGTGCTACAATGCCCAAGCCATGGGCGATCCCGAGCGCATGCTGATCGTAGTTCCGAAGGAGCACATGACTAACCGACTCACGACCGCGGCTGGCCGGGCCGCCTCTGCGCTGCGCAAACAGACCGTCGAACCGGTGTTCGGGATCATTAAATCGGTGATGGGATTCCGCCAAACGGATGGCCGTATTACGTCTGCAGTAAGGGCAACACCGCGGAAAGCTGCGTTTCTAGCCGAAAACAGGCTCTTTTTGCGACAAAAGCCCGTCCAAGGGCCTCAGGCGGTGGCGCTGGTCGCTAAGTCCGACAGGCTGCTAGTAACCCACGATGAAAATCCTAATGCCATTTCTTAGAGTATGTCGTAACTTAGCATTTATTCAGAATTCTACTGATCCCCTACGATGCCATTACTGCGTGCTGCCTCCGTTCCTGTAACCGATCGTGAGCGTCGACAACGGCCTTGGGCGGATTTGTGGTCAAGGCCGTCCAAGGGGACCAGTCTGCACCTGAATCGGCAGGTCAGACAAGCCAATGCGGCGGTGGTGGCCGCCCAGATGCCGGTGGACACTGCGTGCGCCGCGCAAGCCCCCCCATCCGCGCGGCAGACCACCGGCCTTCGCGGCCCGGATCGACGCCGCTCTGACCGAACTGGTCGCGGCCAAAGCCGAACAGACCCTGGCACGACAGGCGCAGGCTGGTGAGCAGATCCGTGAACTGGGTATCCTTTATCACCCCTATGATCTGGAGCGTGGCCAGGCCTTGATCATAATTTCGCCCACCTTGTTCAGTCACGGCGTTGCCGCTTCCTTGCAGAACATGGTCTTGCGCGCGCAAACCCACATGGGACGGCTGGCCTTTGGCGGATTTGTGATCAAGGCCGCGTGGCCACTTACAGTCCGTAGCGCAGGTCGCCACCCGCTTCGCCGACGTGTGGGCACGTTTGGCGCACCTCGCCGATGCGGCCGACTTGCCCACACGCGCCCGCGAACACCTCGC
>JADNEJ010000198.1 GCA_016292295.1 Candidatus Thiodictyon intracellulare | reverse complement strand
AATACCTCCACGGCCGCGAATTGCACCCGCCGCCGGGTTTGCCGGCCCCGGCATAACCGGAACTTCGCCTCAGCGTGTACCCGGCCGCGGGCCAGGAACGGCCCGCGGTGGGCACTTACTGCTTCCCTTTTAGGTTGATCCTTAGCGCCCTTGAGGGGGCTGAGCTCGGCTGCCAGCGTGGCCTAACCTGGGGCTGGGCGCGGCAGCCCGTGGCCGTGTGCTGGCGCCTGCGTGCGCTTGGTCTCGGTGGGGGCAGCAAGTACGGGCTGCGCTGGGGCGCGCGCCATCACTTGGCCCTGGCGCTGCTGGCCGGAGTCGGGCTCGCCGGGCTCGGCTGGGGATTGGACCGGCTGCTGCGGCCACACCAGGACGGTGGCGGCCCCTTTGTGAAAGATGCCTTCCGCGGGCGCATCCTGAGCGTCGCTGCGCCCGGCCGCACCTGGCTCGGCAGCCCTTGGCGGCTGGCCCCTTTGGCCTCACTGAGACCGCTCGATACTCCTCACACCTGCGACTGGCAGTCAGCCGCCAACCCGCAACTACTCGCGGGGCGCGCTGCGGTCTTCGTCGGCGGCACCCGCGCCTTCTCGATCCGCGCCTGCACCACGGGCTGGCCGCGATGCGCACTCGCCGTCATCGAAGCTGACCGCGACGACGAGGAGGCCTTGAAGCTCGCCATCCGGCTGCTCGATCGCGGCACCGCCGACCGGGTGCTGATAGCCCCGGACTGGCCGACGCGACTCGCCGACCTGACCCAGAGGGTCGTCCTGCCGGACGATCAACTCCTGGTCTTCCTGCCTGGGAGCGCGGGCGCCCCGCTCGCGTGCGCCCAAGATTCGTCAGGTAAGGTTCAGGGCTCCGTCGACCTCCTTGCCGGGTTGGCCGCGTGCTTCCAGTCCCTGGCCGAGGTGCGCGGGGACTTCGCCGCGCTGGCCGCCGCCCTCGACTTCCCGGGCGCCCGCCCGGTCGAGTCCGCCTGGCCCCGGGTGTCCACCCGCACCCTGATCGGCAAGCCCCGGATTTTCGGTGGACCCCAGGTCCGAACCGACCCCTATAGCGACCCCTATGGCGTGACCTGGGTCCGGGTGTGCGGTGAGACCTTCCTGATGGGCTCGTCCGAGTTGGAGGACGCCATTCGGGACCCGATTGCGCAGGACGGGGCGCGGCCTGCCCATCCGGTGCTCATCGAGACATTCGTGTCCTTCCGGTAAGGCTGCATGAAATCCCGTCCCTGGCCCGGTAGCGTAGGA
>JADNEJ010000622.1 GCA_016292295.1 Candidatus Thiodictyon intracellulare | reverse complement strand
CATTTCACGCCTAAACACTGTTCATGGCTGAATCAGATTGAAATTTTTTTCTCGAACTTGGCCCGCAAAGTTATTCGACGAGAAAATTTTTTTCGGTCGAAAATCTATGCGATAAGATCAACAAATTCATCGACTACTTCAATGAGATGATGGCAAAGCTTTTCCGCTGGACATACCAGAGCAAGCCGCTGGAAGCCTAGCCGGAAGTGGTCCGAGCGATTCTATCGCGAGGTACTAGGTTTTTTAGTCGATGCCGGGCGCATCGAGGCCAGCGGGCCGCGCACCGCGTTATGCGATTACTCGATCAGGCTCCCGAAAAGCTCGCACACATAAAAAAGGCTCTGCTCGCTTGATTTACCCGAGGTGCGCGAGGAATCCGAGAGCTGATCAGTCAGGCGTGTTGATCGAAAAAGAGCCCCCGGGCGAACCTGCCGCCAATTAGGACAGCATTAATTAATTAAGTGCTTCCACAGTCGATGCTGCACTGCGTCAAATTCGTCACTGTGCTGCCAATCGCGCAGGCCTTCAGTATTTCCTGCAATGGACTAGCCTTCCTACCGAGAATACAGGTTGACGGCAAGATTAAAGCGGTGACGCCCATCGTCACGCCGGATCGATTCTCATAAGTGTTCAGCCTGTAGAGAAAGATATCGAAAGTCTACCCTGCTCGATCGTTAATTATAGAAATCTCTGGTACCGTATACGCATCGCGCAGCAGGCTGAAACCGCTCGTAACGCTGATCAGTGACCCGATCGCCAGGGCTCCGACGAGGAGCGAGGCGCTGTTTCCTCGACCGTGGCCCATGCGCACGAACCGGTAAGCGAGGAACCCCAGCGACAACGCAAGCAGGATAAACGTGGTGCCTCCCTGTGCCGGGATCGAGGCCGCGCTGCTGGGCCCTCCAGTCCCCTGAAGGTGATGCTGTCGGTTACCGTCTGTGTCAAAGCTAAACCCGGCATCAGTACCAGGGCCCCAAGGCCCACGAAACCACCGCACTTCAGAATAAGCGAAGACTTGCTGATCGATTTTCCTCTTTGTCTGACGACTCATATTGCGGCGGGTTACCGCAAGTTTTTCTGCTGATCGAACCGTGTTTGTCGACGGCTTCAAAAAGATATACTCAGCTATACACGTATCATCTGATATTATCGCTCATGACTCTAGCTTAACCGGCCGACGTCGATATACTATCGACCCTATGCTTGACTAGACCCTCTCCACCGAACAACTCGCCGAGCTGCGTGCCGCCCACCGGCGTA
>JADNEJ010000538.1 GCA_016292295.1 Candidatus Thiodictyon intracellulare | reverse complement strand
CCAAAGCAGCCGACCATGCGCTTTCCAACTGGTCTCATCCGCAGAGAGCAGTTCGGCATTGCGCACCGCCGCGTAGCGCTCCGCCTCCATCAACGGGGCCACCGTCCGTCCGGCTTCGTGAAGGCACTGGTTGATGGTTGCGGTCGACAACGCCAGCCCCAGCCACTCGGACAGAAACTCACGGACCCGCGCATGCGACAGCCGCATGCGCTGGCTCAAGGCACAGATGAAGGCCACCAGTAGTGGTTCGGCCAGATGCCACCACTCGCTCAGTGCCACCGTCCACTCGACCTCGGTCTCACTATGTATGGCACGGCCAGGCTGCGCCTGCGTCCAGTGGCCGCAATCTCAGCAGCATTCAAAATAGGTGTGCTTGGTCTGGCGCAGCAGCAGTCCGGCCGCGCCGACACCGGGCTAGGTCAGCGCGATTTCATCGCGGGCGTTGTGCGCCCGTGACGCCGTCGCGGCCGTCAACGCCTGGCCGCACCCCGCACAGCACGTCGGCCGGTGGGGCTGCTCGGCGTCCACCGGCAGATGCTGGGTACGGCTGTGCACCGGGGTCTCTGGGCGCCGACCGGGCGGTGCGCCGGTGAGCGTGCGCCGCGAGCCCTGGCGCCACGGCCGGCTCATCGGCGCCGCCGGTGGTGTCCGCCGCATTCGCTACGTCCCCTGACACCGCGGGGACATCAGCCTCGCCAGCGGGTGCTTCCTGACCGCTATTCCCCTCCCACGGCAACCCGGCAACCGCGTGCTCAGTGGCCGCGAACTGTTGGAGGGGGTCTGCTCAAGCCGCTCGCGCGCCGCCTTTAGATCCGCCAGCACCTTGCAGATCCGCCAGCGCCTTGCCCAACAACGCCCGCGCAAGCGCGGGCGTGAGCGTCTCCAGATCGGCGTCGTCGAATTGTCTGAGGTCGTGATCGCTCAAGTGCATGGTAGTGGCGTGGCGGCGCTTGCCCGCGCTCGCTTAGGAGATTGTGCCATATTCTGGCACGGCCGTCGAGTTGGGCCTTGATCATAATTCCGCCCACCTTGTTCAGTCCTGGCGTCGCCGATCCCATGCAGAACATGGTCTTGCGCCAGAAAACCCACATAGGCCGGCCTTGGGTGGATTTGTGATCAAGGCCGTCGAGCTGTGTCGCGTAGGCTTATGATTGTCCACGACGGCTATACTCAGCTAATGCCAAATTTTCTGTTTCCTCACCGACTTGTTATTTCAAAGTTCTCCGTCAGCAAGGAGCGCAAGTCGCCCTGGTACTCACCC
>JADNEJ010000334.1 GCA_016292295.1 Candidatus Thiodictyon intracellulare | reverse complement strand
TATTACGAATCATTTGACGGGTTTCGCAAAGTCTGCGCAGACTTCTTCAGCAACCAGGGTGAGTACCAGGGCGACTTGCGCTCCTTGCTGACGGAGAATTTTTAACTAACTGGTCGGTAAGGAAACAGAAAATTTGGCATTAGCTGAGTATAACCACGCGATTAATATAGGTGATAATAAAGCCGCTGAGGAAAAAACCGACCCCGGCATACCCGACTTCGGTGATTATGGTAAATGGAAAGTAGCCGCAAGTGAGTTCAATGTGACGCACTATGTGATAAATGACGATAGAGATGGCCGCCAGGCCGCGAAACAGTTCGATGCCGTACAGGATCCCCGCTGTCTGGTTCTTCGACATGCGCGCTGTTTGCTCTCGCCAGGCGGCTCTTCAGGCCCGTGCCTGATACGGCCAGTGGGCAACTGCAGGAGTCTGCGGGCGGATCAGTTCGCGATAGAGTTGCCAATCAAAGCAAGGCCCCGGGTCCGTCTTGCGCCCGGCGGCGATGTCGCTGTGGCCGGCGATACGCTCGGGACCGATCGCTGGGTAGCGGTTGAAGATGGCGCGGGTGCAGCGGGCGAGGGCGGCGTATTGGACGGACGCAAAGGGCTGCGTATCGGTGCCTTCCAGCTCGATGCCGAGGGAGAAATCATTGCAGCGCGTGCGTCCGCCGAAGCTGGAGCGGCCGGCGTGCCAGGCGCGGCGGTGGCAAGGGACGTATTGAATCAGGCCCCCGTCGCGGCGGATTAGAAAATGGGTTGAGACCGGACCGACGGCCGCGGCGACGGCGAAGTAGGGGTGGGCCGCGGGGTCGAGTCGGTCGAGGAAGAGGTCGTCGATGGCGCTGCTGCCGAACTCGCCGGGCGGCAGGCTAATGTTGTGGATGACCAAGAGGTCGATGGGAGCGTCATCCGGTCGGTCGTCGCAATGCGGGGATGGGTGGCGGGCGACGCCCGCGAGCCACCCGGCGGCATCGATATGCAAAGCCGAGTGGTCGGCTGACGGGTCAGCAGGGGAGTGAGTATTCATGTTAGGCCTAATACCTCATTCATCGCTTTACGATCAGTTGCGGACCAATACCCAGTGCGGACTCACAGATAGAATAACATTCCTTTTATGGCCAGATCGGTCATGCTGACGATGCCCACCACCTCGTTTTCTTCCACGTCCGGAGTGCGGATTAGGAGGAAGCGTGTGAAGAGTCGGACACAGTAGCGGATGGTAACCGTTTAGCCCCCCCTGGTTGCCAAGTAGCCGTAGCGGGTCGCCCCGAT
>JADNEJ010000438.1 GCA_016292295.1 Candidatus Thiodictyon intracellulare | reverse complement strand
CTCGCTTAGGAGGTTGTGCCATATTCTGGCACGGCCGTCGAGCTGTGTCGCGTAGACTTATGATCGTCCACGAGGGCTAAGAACAGGGGGGCTAAACGACTACGGTCGCACGCGCTGATGCGGCCGGACTCGCAGGGCGCATCGGTGAATTGAATGGACTGGACAAGGAGGCCCTGCGCCGACGCTTCAAGGAGCAATTGCGCGCGCCGCACCAGGCGGGCAGCCCCGGCGCCGGCCTCGGCCTACTGGACATCGCCCGCCGGGCCGCGATGCCGCTGCTGCTGGCGCGCACCCTGCTCACGGGTGAGTGGGAATTCGTCAGCATCCTCGTGCGAATCTGAGAAGACCGATTATGGGATCACTCGATCTGCCCCAGACCCGCGCAACTCCGCGCGTGTCCTTTACCCCGCAGACTCGTACCCTGACCCTTCAGTGCGAGTCCTATTCCGAAAACTCATAGTCCAGTTTTTCTAGCCGATCTTGGCCTGAGTGGACACCTATCTCGGCGAGCGCCATAAGGTCATCACCATTCCATTGCCATCGACATGCCCTATATGAACAGCAGCAGCACCAAGTGCATGCTCGACCCGTGGATGAGTCGGTCGACCTCAATGACGGCAGCGGCCTCGGCTCCGCCGAGGCGGCGATCGCGCCCAGGCGTTGCAGGCCACCCTGGCGACCGGGATGCCGGTCGACTGGCCGGCTGAATATCAGCTGCTGCTGGAGCGCCATGGTCGGCTCGGCGCGCGGCCATCGGCCCGAGCAGTGGGTCATCGTCGGCGGGCGGGCCGGGCCATTTCAGCCACTGTCAGCATCGGTGTGGCCGGCTTTACCCCGGGCGACCTGCTGCGCCATGCCGATCTGGCGATGTACGCGGCCAAGCATGGCGGCATGGCGGGCACAACCGGGTCGTGGGCATGCTGTTACCCGGATCGCTTGAATCTTCTCACTGAGGCACGGCGACCCGCAGCAGAGACCCTTGACGCTTGACGCTGCGCTCGGCAGCGCCGGCGCCGGGGGGTACGCCGCGACGCGTGCCCCGCCCCCAAGCCGCGGGGTGCGGGGGGGGGGGGGGGCCCCCCACACCCCCCCCCCCCGCAGAGAGGGAAAAACGATCAAGACAACCAGCAGGCGATGCGGGGGGGTCTGCGGCGGGGGGAGGGGGGCGGGGGGGGGAGAGGGGGGGGGGGGGGGGGGGAGGAAGAGGGAGGAGGAGGGTGAGCGAGGGGGTGGGAGGGGGGTGGAGGTGTGGGGGGAGAGGGGGGGGGGGTGGGGGGGGG
>JADNEJ010000343.1 GCA_016292295.1 Candidatus Thiodictyon intracellulare | reverse complement strand
GCGTCCACCGGCATCTGGGCGGCCACCACCGCCGCATTGGCCTGTCTGACCTGTCGGTCCAGGTGCAGACGGATCCCCTTGGACACTTCATGTTGACCATGGAAGAGGTCTGAGGCATGCTGGGCGCCGAGGTCTTGCTCCTGGTAGTGTCGCAACGCCTTGGCTTCGTCACTGGTGCCTTGGGTCACGGTCACCGGTAACCCGTCCAAGACCGCGGGAAGCGACGCATCGGCAGTAACACTATGGCCATCGTTGTTTATCCCAACAGTGTACCGGACCCGCCGCCCCGACGGGGCCCCGAAGTCCGACAAGCTGCTAGCACCGCGCCTCATGGAACATGCCGATCTCCACCAGCTTGGGGAAGAGGACTTGCTCCTCGCGCTCGATCCGCTGCCCGACCATCTCGAAGACCTCTTGGGTCTCGGCCACAAAATCATCACTGAAATTGAAGTCGCAGTTTTTCAGCCAATTTTTGTGGTAATCGTCAAAAATCTTGCGCAGGGGACGCTCCCCGCTGATGAAGCCCCAGGCGATCGACTTCACCTTGGGGTCCTCATGGATTAGCAGGCTGGGATAGAGGCCGCGGTCCTCCTCGGCCAGGTGTCGGCGCACCCGTTCGCCGAGATCACACAACAACTCGTGCGCGGTGCGGGCGTTGGGGCGGATGCGCAGCTGCTCCATGGTTAGCAGCGAGCGCAGGTCGTCGATCATCTGACGCAGCTCGGAATGCGTGCTGCGATAACCGTCTAGGGTCTGCATGGGTTATCCTCCTCTTCGTTGTTTCGTGAAAACCACTCGCAGACGAAATGGCGACAGGCCAAACTGATCCGTGACGCCAAGTGGTAGGCACGCTTGCGGCGCGGTACCCCTTATGGCCCCGGTGTGCGAGCGATTTTATAGCCCTAAGAGATACTCCAAAACCGGTTCAACGTCAAAAATCTATCGCTTATATTGTATTTTTAGATAGTTGTTTTTCTTTATATTGGTTTTCTCTCGTCCCGCGGTTTCCGCCGTCTATCGGTCATGATCGGCCACTGCGAAGATGCCGGGGACGTTGCGAAAATAGCCCTTATAGTCTAATACCCCACGATGGAAATCATGATTCTATTTCTTGGAATATACCATAAGCTACTATTTTTTAAAAATTCTACTGATTTCCTGCGGTACCCTTACTGCGTGTTACCCCCGTCCCTGTAACCGATCGTGAGCGTCGACAACTGAAGACGTTTGAACGACAACCGACCTGTCCGCAGCAACTTGCGATGCGCGCACGGATTATCTT
>JADNEJ010000224.1 GCA_016292295.1 Candidatus Thiodictyon intracellulare | reverse complement strand
AGTCAGGGGAACACCGCGGAAAAGTGCGTTTCTAGCCGAAAACAGTCTCTTTTTTGCCACAAAAACCCATGGAAGGCCTCAGGAATGGCGCCGGTCGCTAAATCCGACAGTCTGCTAGAGCATATCCTTGACCGCTTCCGCCTCGTCCGTCAACTCTTTTAACGTGATATTGATCTTCTCGCGGCTGTAGTCGTCGATCTCCAGCCCTTGGATGATGGTGTAGGAACCACCGTCATGGCATACGCACGGCATGCCGAACACGATGCCGGTGGGGATGCCGTAGGAACCATCGGAAGGCACACCCATGGTGACCCACTCGTCGGAACCGAGCACCCAGTCACGAACGTGATCGATGGCGGCGTTGGCCGCGGACGCGGCGGAGGACAGACCGCGGGCTTCAATGATGGCGGCGCCGCGCTTGCCGACGGTCGGCAGGAAGACGTCGTTGTTCCAGGCGGGGTCGTTGATCAGGTCCTTGACGCTGTCGCCGTTGGAGGTCGTGTAGCGGTAGTCGGCGTACATGGTGGGGGAGTGGTTGCCCCAGACGACCAATTGCTTTAGGGACGACACCGGGCGGCCGATCTTGGCGGCGAGTTGCGACAGGGCGCGGTTGTGATCCAGGCGCAGCATACCATGGTAGTTGTTCAGGTCGGTCCGGCCGACCCTGCGGGCAGCGCTACCTGCGATGTAGGCGTTGGTATTGGCGGGGTTGCCGACGACCAGAATCTTGACCGCCTCCTTGGCGTGAGTGGCGATAGCCTTGCCCTGCACGGTGAAAATGGCGCCGTTGGCGCTCAGCAGATCGGCGCGTTCCATGCCCTTGGTGCGCGGACGGGCACCGACCAGCAGGCAGATATCGGCGTCCTTGAAGGCGACGTTCGGGTCATCGGTGGCCAGCATTCCGCAGAGCAGCGGGAAGGCACAGTCCTCCAACTCCATCATCACGCCGGCGACGGCGAGCTGTGCCTGCGGCAGATCGAGTAACTGCAGAATAACCGGCTGGTCGCGGCCGAGCATCTCGCCGGAGGCGATACGGAACAGCAGGCTATAGGCGATCTGGCCGGCGGCGCCGGACACGGCGACGCGCATGGCGGGTTTGGACATAGGTCACTCCGGTAGGAAAGGGCACGGTGGAAATGGTGCGATAGCGGCGGCAAGTGCCGGTCGGATTCCTCAATGAGGATAACAAGCGCCTAAAAACCAAGATGTTAAAATTTCATTTTGGTGCTGTCAACTCGACTTTGGCCATTTTAGGCGACCCCAATCATCGTGCCAGCCGCAACCGGCA
>JADNEJ010000013.1 GCA_016292295.1 Candidatus Thiodictyon intracellulare | reverse complement strand
TGACCTTGCCCTCGAAAAACGTATCCCTTGCTGAGTGTTTAAATTCACGCAAGGAGAACGGAAATGACGAAGACAGCAAGAGCGCGCTACACGCTCGAATTCAAGCAAGAAGCAGTGCGGTTGGTCGAAGGTGGCCAGAGCATTGCAGCGGCGGCTCGCACATTGGGAGTGGTCGACCAGACGCTGTTCAATTGGGTCAAGGCGCAGCGCCAAGGCCAGCTCAAGGGGGCTGACAGCAAGGCCAAGGTCAGCGCCGAGCAGATGGAGATCAGCCGACTGCGGGCCGAACTGGCGCGTGTGAAGATGGAGCGCGACATTCTGGGAAAAGCGACGGCGTACTTCGCAAAGGGATCGATCTGAAGTACGCCTTCATCCAGCGCCACCGCAGCGTCTGGCCAATCTCGGTGCAGTGCCGCGTACTGGGGGTGAGCATGGCTGGGTACCACGCGCACTTTGTTCGACTGGCCAGCCCGGCCCAACGGCGCCATCTGAGCGATGACGCCTTGCTGGTGCACATCAAGGCCATCCATGCCGAGACGCGAGGTGGCTACGGCTGGCCACGCACCTGGAAGGAGTTGCTGGCCCGTGGCATCCGCGTAGGCAAGGATCGCGTGCAAAAGCTCATGCAGTTGCACGGCATCCGTGCCAAGGGAAAGCGCCGCTTCAAGGTCACCACCGACAGCAATCACGATCTGCCGATTTCGCCCAACCTGCTCAATCGGGAATTCGCTGTGGCAGCGCCGGACAAGGTCTGGGTGGGTGATATCACGTACATCGCCACGGACGAAGGCTGGCTGTTTCTGGCCGTAGTGATTGACCTGTTCAGCCGTCAGGTGGTGGGCTGGTCGTTGCGAGAGGAAATGACGCGCGACATCGTCATTGATGCATTGCGCATGGCATGGTTCAAGCGGCATCCGGGCCAGCGGGCTGGGCTGATGTTCCACAGTGACCGTGGTAGTCAATACGCCAGCCGGGACTTCCGCGATGTGCTCAAGGGCTACGGCATCACCAGTTCCATGAGCCGGCACGGCAACTGCTGGGACAATGCCTGCAGCGAGACGCTGTTTGGATCATTGAAGGTGGAACGGTTATACGGGCAGAAATTCAAGACTCGGCGTGAGGCCAAGGATGAAACGATTGCCTGGCTGCTTTGGTATAACCGGACTCGACTGCATTCGACGCTGGCCTATATCAGCCCGGTGCAGTTCGAGCAGAACTGGCTTGCCAATCAGCCCAAGCAAGCCAACTCATGATCTCGGTTATGGGATACGGATTCCAGGGGCAAGGTCA
>JADNEJ010000151.1 GCA_016292295.1 Candidatus Thiodictyon intracellulare | reverse complement strand
CAGCCAGTCCTGCACCGACAGCGGCAGAAGCAAGTCAGTGTCGCGGTCCATCGGGGTTGATCTCGACAGTGTACCGGACCCGCTGCCCCGACGAGGCCCCGAAGTCTGACAGTCTGCTAGAGCGCGTCGCCGCCCAAGGGTGAGACGCCGATCAGCCAGGCGTGGGCCCAGAACAGGAAGACGCAATAGAGCCCAAGTCCGGCGACGATGGCGATGAGGTCGTTGAATTTGCCGGGCGGGGCGCCTTGTACCGGCGGGGCAGGGCGGTACTTGAGCGAGATCAGGTCGGCCAGGGCCCAGATGAGGAAGGACCAGAACAGGAGCAGGTCCGCGAGGTTGCCGTTGGCGAGCAGGTGGGCGAAGGCCCAGAGGGCGACGGCCACCAGGATCGGGTGGACGACGGCGCTCTGAATGCGCCCGGAGAGATAGATGGCGAAGAACAGCGGGAAGACCGGGACCATGATCAAGAGGCTCAGGTGCCGCGTCCAGGTCGCCGGGGCGTAGAACGAGATCGGCTCGCGGCGGGCCAGCCAGTCCAGTACCCCAGGCAGATCAGGAGGACGCCAATGAGGCTGACTAGGGCGACGAACCCGCGCCAGCGTTCCTCACCGATGACGCCCGACACCTTGGCCCGCGTCTTGGAGGCGAGAAAGCGCAGGGAGTGGGCGCTGATGAAGAGGAAGAGTCCGAGGAGCAGAATCAGGATGAGCATGGGCGCTTTCCAGTGCCTGCTCGACCGCCAAGCGGGCGTGGGCCAAGATGGTCGCGCTCACCGGGGTGACTTCCACCGAGCGGTTGGTGCGCTCGAAGCTTGCAGACCAGGTCGCCCGGCAGCCCCGCCAATTCGCCCAACAGGGCGAGGGCAATGGTCAGGTAGTCGCAGCCGGCCAGTTCCAGGATCTCCCCGACGTTGCGGAACCTAGCTCCCATGACCACGGCCGTATACCCATGGTATTTATAGTATAATCAGCTAATGCCAAATTTTCTTCTGCAAGCTCGACGCAGAGCGCGCGCCCTCGATATCCCCCGGGTCTGTTGCGACGAGCGCGCCTTCCGCTGGCAACTCAACGAAGGCGCCATGGTCACCGAGAAACTCGCCGAGGGCATCCGCCAATTCGCCGCCGACACCCGCAAGCTGGAGCAGTTCGTGCTGGAGACTGTTCAAGGGCCACCTGGCACGCTACGTGGTCGAGGTGGCGGAAGGCTTTGGTTTGAGCCTGCTGGTGCAGGCGTATGGCGACACTGGGAGCACGCCTTATCACCCGGCCATGCTGTTGGCGTTGCTGATCTATGGC
>JADNEJ010000400.1 GCA_016292295.1 Candidatus Thiodictyon intracellulare | reverse complement strand
CTGGCCGCGACGAGCGGCCGCCGCAACCCCCCTGCTCAGCGCACGCGTCGGCACCACCGTGGCGTTACGCGCGGGGCCGTTGCCCGACTGCAAAAATGGCCAAAGTCGATGTTGGGCGATCCGCTGTATTTCTTGGCGAACTTGGCGCCTTGGCGTGAACAGCGGCCGGACCCAGGTTAACGCCTTGGATTGCCGATGATCGCGCAGGGGAGGGCGCGATCTCGGTATCCTGTGAATCCGTGGAAATCCTGGTCCCGCCGCCGCGGGCGCCCTGAAGCCGAGACCGAACCCATGACTGAATCGCTCGACCCACTCGCCGTCCGACTCGGCGCCCTGCTGCGCGCCCAGGGGCTGCGCCTCACCACGGCCGAATCCTGCACCGGCGGCTGGATCGCCAAGGTGGTGACCGACATTGCCGGGAGCAGTGCCTGGTTCGACCGTGGGTTCGTTACCTACAGCAACGCGGCCAAGGCGGACATGCTGGGTGTGGCGACGCAAACACTGCAAATCCACGGAGCGGTCAGCGAACCCGTGGTGCTGGAGATGGCGGCTGGCGCCCTGGCGCACAGCCAGGCCCAGGTCGCGGTCGCCGTGAGCGGTATCGCGGGGCCCGACGGCGGCAGTGAGGACAAACCTGTGGGCACGGTCTGGTGCGCCTGGTCGGTCTCTGGGGCCCCGCCCTGGGCGCGGTGCCTGCAATTGGCCGGAAACCGGGGGGAGGTGCGCCACCAGGCGGTCCGGGTCGCCATCGAAGGGCTGCTGGAGCGGTTCGCAGGGTCGCCGGGGGGCCGTGGCTGAACGCTGGTTTTTTGGTCTGTGGCTGGCCGAGGCCCTGGCCGCGCGGGCGGCCGTCCTGATCCTGCCAGGCACCCGCGCGGCCCATCTGCGCGATCTACACGCAGGGCCTCGCCGCCCAAGGGTTCGTCCCCGAGACCAGACCCTACCGCCCGCACCTGACCCTGGCGCGCCGCTTCCGCCGGGGCGCGGTGCCCGACTGGGGGCCCGCGCTGGAGTGGGAGGCCAGGGAGCTGGTCCTCGCCCGCAGGTGCCCCGGTGCGGTCCCACGCTATGCCGCGGCGTACCGGTGGTCGCTCGGACCGGGAGCGCCGATCGCGCTCTAGCAGCCTGTCGGACTTAGCGACCGGCGCCACCGCCTGAGGCCGTTGGACGGACTTTTGTGGCAAAAAAAGAGACTGTTTTCGGCTAGAAACGCACTTTTCCGCGGTGTTCCCCTGACTGCAGACGCAATACGGCCATCCGTTTCAGGTTCCACGCCAGGCAGACCAGCGTCCACTCGCCCT
>JADNEJ010000508.1 GCA_016292295.1 Candidatus Thiodictyon intracellulare | reverse complement strand
CCCGGGTGAGTACCAGGGCGACTTGCGCTCCTTGCTGACGGAGAACTTTGAAATAGCCGGTCGGTGAGAAAACCGAAAATTTGGCATTAGCTGAGTATATTTAGCCCTGCCCGGGTTTCAGAACCAGGAAACTTCAGCTGAATGTTGAACGGCGCAAAACCAGCGAGTAGGCCTGGGTCAGTGAAGGTGCTGGCCAACGAGGCCGACGCAAAGTTGCTGTTGAACATGTCGATCGTGCCGGCAGAGAAAGTGCCGGTGCTATTGTTGCCGATTGCGAGCCCTTTGTGGACGGCACTCGCAGTGGAGTTGTCGACCTGCAATACGGCGCTGGTTCCGGCGGCCCACGCAGAAATGGTGTCGTCTTCGGTGGCAAAGACAAAGCGGGCCGGAGTGCCCGGCGAGACTGTGAAGCCCGTGGCTGTGTTGAACACCTGACCGGTTGGGGGGCCTTGATCATAATTCCGCCCATCTTGTTCAGTCCCTGCGTCGCCGATCCATTTTAGAACATGGTTTTGCGCGCGTAAACCCACATGGAACGGCCGGCCTTGAGCGGATTTGTGATCAAGGCCGGTTGGGGTGGAGGGCGGCGTCCCGCCGGCGGGTGGAGGGCATCCAGGCCGGCGAGGCGAGTGCCACCGCGGCCGGATGGCGCTGCAGGGCGACCAGGTAATCAAATGGAGCCACCTGGTGGAGTTCCGCGGTGGAGATCAGGCTCATGAACAAGTCGCCGACTTTGGTCGCCGACTTTGGTGCCGTTCAAGGTGCGATAAAACAGCGAATTGTTCCGATGCAGGATGGCCTTCTTCAGCGTTCGCTCGCAGATATTATTGCTGAGTGGTGCGCCGGGTACGCGCAGGAACAGGATCAGCTTGTCCCAATGATTCTGCATGTAGCGGATGGCCTGCTCGAGCCCAGAATTGGGCTTCACGGCGTGCGTCTCCCACTGCTTGGCCATCCAGTCGTGGAGCGCCTGCCTCCGCGGGCCGCTCTTCTGCTGGTGCAGGAGTAGGCGCGCGCGCGGGTCGAGTCCCTGTTGCTGGGCTTGTTGGTCGGTGTGGAACACGGGGCGCAGGGTTTCCAGGACAAAGGCGACTTCATCCGGAAAGGCGTTATGGACATCAACGGACTTGCGGCGCCCATGGGGAATATAGGACGCGGCCTGAGTGAGATGATCTCCCGGGATGTTGCGCGCCAGGGCATCGGACATCTGGATCGGGGGCGCGGGGGTCGCGGCGCTGGTCACGGACCTCGGCGAGGTGCTCCTCGGCATGGCCGGGTCCGGTTTTGAACAGGGCGATGGGGCCATTGACCGTCTTCGC
>JADNEJ010000304.1 GCA_016292295.1 Candidatus Thiodictyon intracellulare | reverse complement strand
GCCTATATGGAGCAGCAGCGCAAGGACTTCCAGAAGGTCCTGACCCAGGAGATCAGCTCCGGAGTTATCCGCATGGAGAAGCTACCCAACTACCAACTGTTGGTGAGCATGACCGGCGAGACCACCTTCGAGGTGGATTCCGATCAGATCAAGCCCGGTTTCTACAGCACCATGGACAAGATCGCGACCATCGTGAACAAGTATGGCAAGACCGAGTTGGTGGTCGCCGGGCATACGGACAACACGGGTTCGGCCGAGCACAATCAGCAACTCTCCGAGCGGCGCGCCGGGTCGTTGGAGCGCTATCTGGAGGGTCGGCGCGTGCTGCCCCAGCGGATTCGGGCGTCGGGTTACGGCATGTCGGCGCCGATCGCAACCAACGACACTGAGGCCGGCCGGCGCCTGAATCGCCGGGTGGACATCATCATCATCCCCCTCACCGAAGGCACTTGAAAAATCGCCCTCTGGGCGATTTTTCAGTTAAGGGGGGTGCCTGGATGCGCCAGGCGTCCCCTGCTATTGCTTGGTGTCTTGGCGTGCGTCGGCAACGGCTGAGGGGGCTGAGGGAACCGCGTTCAGGCAAAGGCTTGCGCCTGGCGGCGCAGCTTCTCGACGATGGCGTAGACGCCGACATAGCGGTTGTGGCTCAGGTGCTCTTCCAGGTGCAGCCCCTCGAACAGGGCCTCGGCATCGGTCGCCTCGATCTGCGCGGCCGTCTTGCCCGAGTACAACTGCACCAGCAGCGCCACCACGCCCTTGATGATGGCCGTGTCGCAGTCCCCGGTGAAGTGCAGCCGCGGGGGTGAAGCCCCGTCGGGGTGGGCAGCGACATGCACCAGGCTCATGCACTCCTTGACCCGATTGCCCTCGGTCTTCTCGGCCGCCGGCATGGCCGGCAGGTGCTCCCCGATCTCGACCAGGTACTGGTAGCGTTGGTCCCAGTCGTCGAAGAGATCGAAATCCTCGATGGCGGCCTTGATCTCGTCACTCATCATGATACGCAATCCGAATCGATCGCCGCGCGCACGCGGCGCGGGCGCCGCGAACGGCTCAGACGTTAAAGGACTCGCCGCACCCGCAGCTGTTCTTCACCCGGGGATTGCGGAACTCGAAGCCCTCATGCAGCAGGCTTGCGCGCACATAGTCGATCTCCAGACCGTCGAGCCGGTCCAGGGCCGCGTCGTCCACCACCACCTTGACGCCGTGGCTCTCGAAGACCCGGTCGCCCGCGTCCACCGCGTCTGCATAGTCGACAGCATAGGTGTAGCCGGAGCAGCCGCTCTTTTTGGTGCCGACCCGCAGCCCCAGGCCCGACCCGCGTTTGCTCAACATG
>JADNEJ010000233.1 GCA_016292295.1 Candidatus Thiodictyon intracellulare | reverse complement strand
TGGGTGAGTACCAGGGCGATTTGCGCTCCTTGCTGACGGAGAACTTTGAAATAACTGGTCGGTGAGGAGACCGAAAATTTGGCATTAGCTGAGTATAACAACATGAAGGTCAAGAACCCGAATCCGGGAGGCGTCGAAACGACCGTGGCCTTGCCGATCAGGAATTCCTGGGGTACCGGCTGGGGTACGGCGGGCTATGGTTAGCTGCCTGCCTATGTACTGAATATCCTCGCCACTGATTGGTTGTTACTCATCAGTCAAGGTTTGGTTAATACCGGAAATTTCGGCTAACACACCCGACTCCGACCCGGGCCCCGGCGGTATGTTGTATCCACTACCCCTTTCAAGCAGGACACGCAAACGCGATGAAGATAGGATCGGCAATACTCGGGTTGGCACTGATACTCGATATCCGGGGCGCGGCGGCGCTGGACCCGAGCGGCACCGTGCCGGTTAAGCTGGTCGTGTTTTACGCCGGGGTCCGCGGACAAGCAGTAACCGCAAAGGAACTGCCCGTACAGTGACCAAAGGAGCGGGGGCGCCCCGCCGCCTCCGCGCCTAACCGCCGGGGCGGGACGCTCCGGCTCCTCAGCCCCGCTTTCGGTGCCACAGGATATAGCCGGCCAGAGTGAGTCCAACGAAGACCAGGACGGCGCCCGTGACCAGTGGCAGGTTGTCCCTCAACAGGTCCTCATTGCCGCCGATGAACCAACCCATGGCGATCAGGACCAGGGTCCAGAGGCCCGCCCCTAGGCCGGTGTAGAGGCTGAAGGTGAGCAGATTCATGCGCGCCAGTCCCGCGGGCAGCGAGATCAGGTGACGGATACCCGGGATCAGGCGCCCAGTGAAAGTGGAGATGGCCCCATGGCGGGCGAAGAAGGCGTCGGTCTTGTGCAACAGCGGCGGGCGCACGAAGAAATAGCGCCCATAGCGCTCCAGAAAGGACCGTCCGACCAGCAGCGCGAAGCCGTAGTTGGTTAAGGCCCCGGCCAGGCTCCCGAGGGTGGAGGCGAGGAAGATCAGGGGCACGCTCATATGCCCCTTATAGGCGAGATAGCCCGCCGGGATCACCACCAACTCGCTCGGGACCGGCAGGACGGTGGATTCCAGGGCCATGAGGATTAAGATGCCCGCATAGCCCCAGTCGTGGACGGTGAGCAACAGCCAATTGATCAATTCGTGTAGCATGGTCTTGGGCCCCCTGGCCAGAAATGGTTAACCCGAAATTCGGGATTCCAAGCCAGCCCGTGAAGGCGGCCTTGATCACAAATTCGCCCCACGCAAGACCATGTTCTGCAAGGGAGCGGCGACGCCGGGACTGAACAAGGTGGGCG
>JADNEJ010000204.1 GCA_016292295.1 Candidatus Thiodictyon intracellulare | reverse complement strand
GATGGCCAAGCCTTTCCGCTGGACATACCAGGGCAAGCCGCTGGCAGCCTAGCCGTAAGTGGTCAAAGCGATTCCATCGCGAGGTACTAGAAAGAGCAGTTCTCTCACAGAGACACAAAGATAACAAAGATTTTCAAAGCGATATATCGGTCGCGGAGGTCACCCCGGTGGCGATCGCCCCAACGCCTTCAATAATTTGTTTTTCTTTGTGTTCTTTGTGAGGGAAATTGCCGGATTTAGGATCAACCACCACCAGGGAGTTTCAGTTTGAGTGCACGGCACGACTTGTTGAGGCAATGGCTCGTCGCGGTCCTTGGCCGGGATGACTTCACGCTGGAACCGGCATCCGCGGATGCGAGCTTCCGCCGCTACTGGCGGGCGCGCTACCCGGGTCACACCCTGGTCCTGATGGACGCCCCGCCGGCCCAGGAGGACTGCGGCCGCTTCGTGGACCTAGCGCGGCGCCTGCGCGCCATCGGCCTGCACACTCCCGAGATCCATGCCGAGGACCGGGCCCGCGGCTTCCTCGCCCTCTCCGACCTGGGCGAGCGGCTCTACCTGGCGGAACTCGACGCCCAGAGCGCCGATCGGCTCTACGCCGACGCACTCGCCGCCCTGGCGGTCATCCAGGCGCGCGGCCCCCGGGACGGCCTGTCGGTCTATGACGCGCCCTTGCTGCAACGCGAGCTTGAGATCTTCCGCGAATGGTTTCTCGGCCGCCACCTGGAACTCGAACTCTCACCGGGAGATCAGGCCGCCTGGGAACGGGCCGGTGAGACCCTGGTCGCCGCCGCCCTGGAACAGCCCCGCGTCTGCGTCCATCGCGACTACCACTCCCGCAACCTGATGATCACCGAGGCGCCGGGCCCGGGAATCCTCGATTTCCAGGACGCCGTGGTGGGTCCAGTCACCTACGACCTGGTCTCCCTGCTCAAGGACTGCTACATCCAATGGCCCGCGGCGCGGGTCAGCGGCTGGGCCCTGGGCTATCTGGACGGCGCCGTCGCCTCCGGCCTGCTCCCGGCGCTGGACCCGGATCGGTTTATGCGCTGGTTCGACCTCATGGGCGCACAACGGCATCTGAAGGCCTGCGGCATCTTCGCCCGCCTGCATTACCGCGACGGCAAACCCGGATACCTGAACGATATCCCGCGCACCCTGGGCTATGTCCGGGAGGTTGCCTCCCGCTACCCGGAGTTGGCCGACCTTAGCCGCCTGCTGACCGGACGCGTGGTCCCGGCGCTGTAGCCTTTTTCGGCTCAAGTGAGTGCCGGGCGTTGTCGTTGTCTCGACTTTGACCATTTTAGGCGACCCCGATCATCGTGCCAGCCGCAACCGGCA
>JADNEJ010000048.1 GCA_016292295.1 Candidatus Thiodictyon intracellulare | reverse complement strand
GCCGGACCGCTGCTGGTGGCCTTCATCTGTGCCTTGAGCCAGCGCATGCGGCTGTTGCGGGCGCTGGTCCGTGAGTTTCTGTCCAAGTGGCTGGGGCTGGCATTGTCGACCGCGACCATCAACCCCGTGCTTTCACGAAGCCGGACGGGCGGTAGCCCCAGTGGTTGAGGTCGTGCGGCAGGTGCTCGGTGCGGCAGGTGCTCGGTGAGATCTTCAACGACTGGTTGATGAGCGGCGGCTTCTGAGCCTATCGCGACCTGGATCATTGGCTGTGCTCGTGCGCGGTGCTTCACAATGCACCACCGCTCGCCAACCAGCAACGGGTGGGTGTGAACGCCCGGCATCTGGGCTAAAGTTTCTCGCGGCAGAACCTTCGGACATTTTTTTACTACCCTGAGTTAGTTTGCATTTCCAAGGATATGAAAGTTATGAGGTCCTGCCAACCACTTCGACGCTTATAACCGACTTCAATACTTTGTTTTTGGCAGATTTATGATTTAGGGCCCTACGCCAAACTGCGGAGCAGTTGACGCCGCTGCAACGCTGGTACCGCGTGTGCTCCCGCGCCCTGGTGAAATACCTCCACGAAATACCTCCACGGCTGCGAATTGCACCCGCTGCCGGGTTTGCTGGCCCTGGCATAACAGGAACTTCGTCTCAGCGTGTACACGTCCGCGGGCCAGAAACGGCCCGTGGCGGGCACCTACTGCTCCTTATTTAGGGTAATGACTTTCCCGAGCAGGTCCGGCGCCGGTTCGACATCATCAGTTGGGACCCGCGCGGCATGGGAGGAGGCACCACCCCGGTGGTGCAGTGCTTTGGCAGCACGCAGGCGGAACGTGACTTCTTCGACGAGACCTTCGGCGATCTCACCCTCATCCCGGTGTCCCCGTCGGAGCTGGCACGGTCAATCAGCGCCCGGCCCCGGCTGGCCTTGATCACAAATCTGCCCAAGGCCGGCCGGCCTATGTGGGTTTGCGCGCGCAAGACCATATTCTGCAATGGAGCGGCGACGCCGGGACTGAACAAGGTGGGCGGAATTATGATCAGAGCCGACCCGGCTCAACCAGGCCTGCGTCCGCCGCGACAGCCAGCTGATGGCGCACGTCTCCACCGCCGACAACGCGCGCGACCTCGACCTGCTGCGCGCCGCGGTCGGCGAGGAGAAGATCAGCTATTACGGCACTTCCCTCGGGGCGACCTACATCAACATGTTTCCGGACCGGGTCCGGGCGGCCGTCCTAGCAGCCTGTCGGACTTAGCGACCGGCGCCACCGCCTGAGGCCCTTGAACGGGCTTTTGCGGCGAAAAAGAGACGGTTTTCGGCTAGAAACGCAGTTTTCCGCGGTGTTCCCCTGACTG
>JADNEJ010000148.1 GCA_016292295.1 Candidatus Thiodictyon intracellulare | reverse complement strand
GGGCGGCACGCAGCTCGGCGAGTTGTTCGGTGGAGATGGTATAGTCAAGCATAGGAACGATAGTATATCGACGTCGGCCGGTTACGCTAGGGTCTTGAGCGATAATCTCAGATGAGACGTGTATATCGCTTGTCCACCCTCCAGCTCTTGGCGAGCTTGGCGAGCTTGGCGCCTTGGCGTGAGCAACTGCCGGACTTAGTAGCGAGAGGGGATTAGGTCAGACCATGCGCGGCCTGCGCGGCCCTGATTACCTTGCGATTCTCGAAATGCCTTACTGCCACATAGGTGACCCAGCCAAGCTGCGTCATGGCGACGATGAAGGTACCATAGGCCAGCGGCCTGGCGAGGCCCGCGGGGCCTTGATCACAAATCCACTCAAGGCGGGCTGGCCCATGTGGATTTGCGCGCGCAAGACTATATTCTATAAGGGAGCGGCGACGCCGGGACTGAACAAGCATGAACAGCACGCTGAACACGGTCATCCGGCTCAGCTGTTTATTCTGGTTGATATTGATGACGCCGATCGTGGCATCCATCAGGATGTTGATCTTGTCGAAGAAAAAGGCAGTGTGGCTGTTCAGTAATTCGATGTCGCGCAGGATCTATTGGCCTCGATTTTGGCCATTTTAGGCGACCCCAATCATCGTGCCAGCCGCAACCGGCAACCGGAGGGCCAGGGTCCGCACGGCGGGCCCTGGAGGACCATGGAGCCAATCCGTCTGGTCCGCTACGCGGCCTCGGTGCGGCGGCCGCGCATGCCGCGCGCTGCCGCTCAGGCAGTCGCGGCCAGTTGCGCGAGCACGTGCTCCCAGGCTGGGCGGGAAGATGGAGACCCAACGCCAGTGGTCCACCAAGGCCATCGCCCGCACCACGCCGGCGTTGCTGGCGCTGTTTTCCGGCATTATGTAGCAAACGTACATGGCCATTTATTCAGTGACTTGGCTAAGACTTTCCGATTCTGAGCCAGCCCTGGCAGCCGAGTTTCTCACCGAAATCAGGCAGATCCCGGCGCCCACCCGCTCGGATCGCACTGAGTTGCCGCCAGATTCTACGTAATAAATTGATTTTATAACTATGTGCAGCTGCTACATAATGCCGCTGTTTTCCATCGCCTGCTTGATGATGCATCGGCTGCGTGACCACTGGGTGTCCTTGCCACACTCGACCGCCTGGTACCTCAAGCCGCCGGCCATCTTTTCCGACTGCCTGGCACTCGTGCGCCGCAACATCTGGGCCGAGGGGAATAACGTCAACTCGCTCGCGGAGCAGGATCAGGTGGTAATTTCCCGCCCCGCCTGAGAGCGCAGGCTCGCGCAACTGGCCGCGACTGCCTGAGCAGCAGCGCGCGGCATGCCCGGCCGC
>JADNEJ010000517.1 GCA_016292295.1 Candidatus Thiodictyon intracellulare | reverse complement strand
TTCACCATGCACCGCCGCTCGCCAACCAGCAACGGGTGGGTGGCGAACGCCCGGCCCGGCATCTGGGCTAAAGTTTCTCGCGACAGGACCTTCGGATATTTTTTACTACCCTAGGTTAGTTTGCACTTCCAAGTGCATGAAAATTCTGATGTCCTGCCAACCCCTTCGACGCTTATGACCGACTTAAACGCTTTATATTTGGCGGATTTATGATCAAGGCCTAGTTTCGCCAACTTCGGAAGCCTCGGCATTATGATCGGCGGCATGGACGCCATCTGCCCGCAGCGACGCGAGGAGATCGTCGGGCTGAGGATGAAGTCCATCCTGGCGGGGACCCTGGCGACGCTGATAACGGGGCGGTGGTGGCGGTGTTGATCTGAGCGCTGGTGTTAGACTTCAGACAAGCTGTCGGCACTGATGCGTTCCGCCTGCCACGAGGCGTCGTGCGAGCTTTCACTGAACGCCGGCAAATGGCAAACGGGCATTCACATGGCTGAACTCTCACTGGAGCGCGTGGGCATCGACGGATTTAGCGGCCTGCGCGGTCTCGAACTCGACGGACTCGGGCGGGTCAATATCCTGGTCGGGGGGAATAACTCGGGGAAGACCAGCGTGCTTGAGGCGCTGTCCGTCGTGTGCAAACCATACGACCCTAAGGAATGGCTAACGATGGTTGGGCGGCGAGACTTCGGTCGTCTCGACGAAACGATCATTCAATCCCTGCGCTGGTGCTTCGTAACCGTTTAGCCTCCTTGGTTGCCAAGTAGCCGTAGCGGGTCGCCCCGATCAGATGGCTGGTAAGGGCAACGGTGGGGCTTGAAGTCCTTGGCGCCGCTGGCGGATCACCTCGGTCAGAAACGGCCAGGGCGAGACGGCGCGTTGGCGACAGGCCTCGATGAGGCTGGTCAAGTGGGCGAAGGCGCGGGTGCCCTGCGCGGTGCGAGTCCCCATGCCGATGCAGCGGGCGATGACCCAGTGGCGCAGGGCGCGCTCGGCCTCGTTGTTGGTCAACGGCAGCTCCGGATGGTCGAGCACTACCCAGAAGGTGTCCCAGTCGTTGAGCAACTCGCGCGCCAGCGCACGCATCTTCTCATGCGGCGCATTGACCTGGCGCAGGCACTCATCCAGCAGGGCGTTGAGCATCGGCGCATGCCGTGCACGGCCTTGATCACAAATCCGCCCAAGGCCGGCCAGCCCATGTCGGTTTGCACGCGCAAGACCATCTTTTGCAAGTGAGCGGCAACGCCGGGACTGAACAAGGTGGGCGGAATTATGATCAAGGCAGCCGTACACGCAACGCCTCGGCGGGGAGCGGGACGCCGCGGGCGTCGTAAACGGCGGCCATGACCGTCGCGATCACCGTCAGGAGGTC
>JADNEJ010000184.1 GCA_016292295.1 Candidatus Thiodictyon intracellulare | reverse complement strand
GCGGCGCATCGGCAGTAGCACTCCGGCCATCGGGCGGCCATCGGGCGGCCATCGGGGTTTATCCCGACAGTGTGCCGGACCCGCCGCCTCGACGGGGCCCCGAAGTCCGACAGGCTGCTAATTCACGGATTCATGGTATAGAACCCACGATACCAGTCGACGAAGCGGGCCACGCCGTCGGCGACGGCGGTGCGCGGCTGGTAGCCGGTGTCCCGTACCAGATCGCTTACGTCGGCGTAGGTGTCCGGAACATCCCCGGGTTGCAGCGGCAGCAGGTTCAATTGCGCCTTCAGACTCAGGCTGGTTTCGAGTACCGCGATGTACTCCATCAGTTCCACCGGGTTGTTGTTGCCGATATTATAGAGCCGATAGGGGGCGCGGCTGGTGGCGGCATCCGGTGCCGCACTGGACCAGTCGGGGTTACCTGCGGCGGGGCGGTCCAAGACCCGGATCACGCCCTCCACGATGTCATCGATATAGGTGAAGTCCCGCCGGTGGCGGCCGTAATTGAAGACATCGATGGGTTCACCGGCGATGATCGCCCGGGTGAATTTGAAGAGCGCCATGTCCGGGCGGCCCCAGGGACCGTAGACCGTAAAGAACCGCAGTCCGGTGGTCGGCAGCCGATAGAGATGGCTGTAGGTGTGGGCCATCAGTTCGTTGGCCTTCTTGCTCGCGGCGTAGAGGCTCACCGGATGATCCACGTTGTGGTGGACCGAGAAGGGCATGGTGGTGTTGGCGCCATAGACGGAACTGCTGGACGCATACACTAGGTGTTCGACACCGGTATGGCGGCAGGCTTCCAGGACGTTGGCGAAGCCGACCAGGTTGGTGGCGACATAGGCCAGCGGATTCTCGATAGAATAGCGCACGCCTGCCTGGGCCGCGAGATTCACCACCCGCTCTGGTCCATAGGTGTCGAAGACCTCGCGCAGTAAGGCGCCATGCTCGATATCCACCCGCAGGTCGGTATAGGCGCGATGGCCGGTGAGGCGGGCCAGGCGCGCCTCTTTCAGCGCCACGTCATAGTAGTCGTTGAGGTTGTCGATCCCGATAACCTGATCCCCGCGCTCCATCAGCTGCAGGGCCAGGGCGGCGCCGATAAAACCCGCGGCTCCGGTGACTAATACTCTCATTGGGGGTTCCTCGGCATCGCCTCACAAACGGTCATCCACCTGTTCCTTGGGAAACATCTGCTTCAAGTCGTAGAGCACCGCGTCGGGCTTGCCGGCCTTGATCATAAATCCGCCCAATCCCAAGCGTGGAAGTCGGTCATAAGTGTCGAAGGGGTTAGCATGACCTCTGAATTTTCATGCCATTGGAAATGCAAACTAACCCAGGGTAGTAAAAAATGTCCGAAGGTCCTGCCGCGAGAAACTT
>JADNEJ010000154.1 GCA_016292295.1 Candidatus Thiodictyon intracellulare | reverse complement strand
CCCGTCCAAGGGCCTCAAGCGGTGGCGCCAGTCGCTAAGTCCGACAGGCTGCTAGCCCGCTATGCCCGCCGCTGCCCGCCCCGCCGCCACATCCACCCGCGTGAGCAGTACCGATCCGATCAGAAACAACAGCAGAATCGGCAGCAGTGACAGGCGCGGATCACCGGTGAGAAAGGCAGTGGTGCCGACCAGGGAGGGGCCCAGCACGGCGCCGAACTTGCCGACCATGTTGTAGAATCCGAACAGTTCCGCGGTCTGACAGGCCGGGATCAGGCCGGCGAAAAGTGCGCGGGAGAGGGCCTGGACGCCGCCCTGGACTAGCCCGATGACGACCGCGAGCGCATAGAAGTGCGACACCTGCTGCATCTGCGAGGCGGCGAGCACCGCCAGCATATAGACGCCAATGGTGAGCAGGATGCTGGGTTTGGGTCCCCAGCGGCTGCCCAGGTGGCCGAAAATGAGCGCAGTCGGGAAGCCGACGAACTGGGTGATCAGGAGCGCCACCATCAGGCTCGCGGCCGGAAAGTGCAGCGAGAGCCCGAAATCCACGGCCATGAAGACGATGGTGTCCACGCCGTCGATATAGAACCAGTAGGCGATGAGGAACAGGAAAGTATTGCGTAGTACGCGGATCTGTCGGAAGGTCTGGAGCAGTGCGCTGAAGGCGCCGCGCACGGCTCCGCCGAAGCTCTGCTCACCCAGACCCGGCGGCTCCTTGACCAGGAAGGCGAGCGGCAGCGTAAAAAGCTCCCACCAGAGCGCGACCCCCAGGAAGGCGGCCTGCACCGCGGCTCCCGCGTCGGCGAAGCCGAAGGCCCCGGGGAACTGAACCATGACGACATTGAGCGCGAACAGCAGCCCGCCCCCCAGGTAGCCCAGGGCATAGCCCAGGGAGGAGACGCGCTCGTAGTCCCCGGGCTCGGCGATGTCCGTGATCAGTGAGTCATAGAAGACATTGCTTGCGAGAAAACCTACCAGACCAAAGAGATAGAGCGCCAGGGCCGCGACCCAATGTCCGGCGGCGAGCCAGAAGAGCCCGCCGGTACCAAGCACCCCGAGCGTGGTGAAGGTGAGCAGAAAGCGCTTCTTGGCCCCCAGTTGATCGGCCAGCGCACCCAGGAGCGGCGCCATGCAGACCAGGATCAGGCTGGCGGTGCTGCTGATATAGCCGAGCCAGCGGGTACTGTCGGTAACGGCTAGGTCCGCGGCCCAGAACTGTTTGAAGAAGACCGGGAAGAACCCGGCGATGACCACGGTGGCAAAGGCGGAGTTGGCCCAGTCATAGAAGGACCAGGCGAGTACCTGGCGGCGGTCGGTAGGGGGCACGAGCATCTCGATTTTAGCCATTTTTGCAGTCGGGCGACGGCCCCGCGCGTGACGCTACGGCGGTGCCGACG
>JADNEJ010000579.1 GCA_016292295.1 Candidatus Thiodictyon intracellulare | reverse complement strand
GGTGAAATACCTCCACGGCCGCGAATTGCACCCGCCGCCGGGTTTGCCGGCCCCGACATAGCCAGAACTTCGCCTCAGCGTGTACCAGTCTGCGGGCCAGGAGCGGCCCGCGGCTGGCACCTACGGCTCCTTATTATGATGAACGCAAATGAATAACGCTGAGCACCTGATCGAGCGGGCCGCGTCGCTCATCGCGCGGCTGGAGCGCCTGCTCCCGGAGCCGCCGCCGCCCACCGACTGGGGCGCGAGGGCGTTTCGCTGGTGCCGCCGCGACGGCCTGGCCTGGCTGGCGGCGGAGCATTCGCCCCACCGCCTGGACCCTGCCGATCTGCTGTGTCTGGAGCACCAGAAGGCCGAGATCGAGCGCAATACCCGTCAATTCCTGGCCGGGCGCGGTGCCAATAACCTGCTCCTCTGGGGCTCCCGGGGGACCGGCAAGTCGTCCCTGATCAAGGCCGTCTTCACGGCCAATCAGGATCGCGGGCTGCGCCTGATCGAGGTGGACAAGGATGACCTCAAAGACCTGCTGGACATTCTCGACCTGGTTCGCTCCCGCCCGGAGCGCTTCATCCTGTTCTGTGACGACCTCTCATTCGAGGCCAATGAGCCCGGCTACAAGGCACTCAAGGCCGCGCTGGAGGGATCGATCAGCGTCACCCCGGACAACCTGTTGATCTACGCCACCTCCAATCGCCGTCACCTGATGCCCGAATTCCAGGCGGAGAACCGGGAGGCGCATCTGGTCGACGGTGAATTGCACCAGGGCGAGGCGGTGGAGGAAAAGGTCTCACTCTCCGACCGCTTCGGCCTCTGGATCAGCTTCCATCCCTTCACCAAGGCCCAATACCTCACTCTGGTCCGCCACTGGTGCGGCCGTTTGGGGTCGGTCCCCGACGCTTGGGCGCCGGTCGAGGCGGCTGCCCTGCAATGGGCACTGCGCCGCGGCTCGCGCAGCGGGCGCACCGCCTGGCAGTTTGCGCGGGATTGGGTTGGGCGGGGGGCTGGGATTCAGAAAAAGTGATTTTCCGCAAATGAACGCAAATTGAATTAACCTAAGCTTGGTAAATGATCACGCCAAGGCTCCAAGTTCGCTAAGAAATACAAAAAGTAATGATGCGCCACTAATCACAATTTTTTCATAATTTGCGTTCATTTGCGGATAACTATTCTATGAGTCAGTGATCGGAATGAGCATATAAATCTTTTATCTGTTAGAATTTCAGCGAGATAGAGCTAAAATAGCGCATTCCTGAGACTCACTCCGCAGGTGACATGGTGCGACGACTGATCATTGCAAAATCGGAGACTGATTTTACCCTCGACTTTGACCATTTTAGGCGGTTCCGATCATCGTGCCAGCCGCAACCGGCAATCGGGTGGCCAGGGTCCGCACGGCGG
>JADNEJ010000315.1 GCA_016292295.1 Candidatus Thiodictyon intracellulare | reverse complement strand
TATTGACGTCGGCCGGTTACGCTAGGGTCATAAGCGAAAATCTCAGATGAGACGTGTATATCTGAAGTTTCCGGGTTCTGAAATCCGCGCAGGGCCAAATACTTGGGGTCGGGAGTTTTCGTAGGGGTTTGCGTGGATCTCCGCAAACCCCTCGCCCCCCACACCGCTACCCCCGCCCCTCCGGCGCCCCCTGGAAAAACCCAAAACTTCAGTTAAGTATAACTACTTTTTCCAGGTTCAATGCCGACTGTATCCAGGAACCCCATGACCGACCAGACCCCGACCCCACTGACCGATTTCACCCACCACGCCGTGGCCGCTCGCGCCCTGATCCAGTCGATGCTGACCGAATTGATCGGTCCGGTGGACCTCAAGTACGACTTTTTCCGTGAATGGAACGGCTGCTGGAAGGCGCGCGCGGACCTCACCGGGGCAGCGACCGGGCGCCTGGAGTTCACCTTCCTCACCACCCCGGGCGGCGGCCTGCTGGCACTGCCGCGCCCCCTGCCGGAGCGCTGGCGCTTGATGAGCGGCATCCCCGCCGACGACGGCACCCGCTGGACCCTGGACGGCGCCGGCCTGCTGGTACCCTTTGTGCCGCCGACCGCGAGCGCACCGGGGCAGGCCGCGCCGGCAATCAGTTCGCTTGATCCAGCCCCGGAAGCGCCTCGGCCCGTAAGCGGGCGGCGCGATCGGGCCATTCTGTTCTTCGCTCAGGGCTTCGGCACCGGGCGCCTGCCCAAGGCCCCAGGCACCTTCGGCACCCTGCCCGGGGTGCTGCTCTATCTGCTCTTGGCCGGTCTGCCGCTCGCGCCCTATCTGGCGGTCACGGCGGCGCTCCTGCTCATCGGCATACCGCTGTGCGGCCAGGCGGCGCGGACCCTGGAGCGCAAGGACCCACCCTCGGTGGTGTGGGACGAGATCGTCGGCTATCTGATCACGATGATCGGGGTGGCCCCGAGCTGGCCGGCGGTCCTGGCGGGGTTCGCCACCTTCCGGCTCTTCGATATCTGGAAGCCCTGGCCGATCGGGTGGATCGACTGCCAGGTCGGCGGGGGGCTGGGCATCATGCTCGACGATGTGGTTACCGCACTCATGGCGCTGGGCCTGATGCACCTGGGGCAGGCGCTAGAGGGCTGGGTCTAGCAGCCTGTCGGACTTCGGGGCCCCGTCGGGGCGGCGGGTCCGGTATACTGTCGGTATCAACCCCGATGGCCGGAGTGCTACTGCCGATGCGCCGCTTCCACCCATCCACCCGATGGACCGCGACACTGACTTGCTCCTGCCGCTGTCGGTACAGGACTGGTTGTCCAAGGGCCACCTGGCACGCGATGTGGTCGAGGTGGTGGAAAGCTTGGATCTGAGCGTGCTGGTGCAGGCGTATGGCGGCACTGGGAGCACGCCTTA
>JADNEJ010000325.1 GCA_016292295.1 Candidatus Thiodictyon intracellulare | reverse complement strand
GTCCAAGGGCCTCAGGCGGTGGCGCCGGTCGCTAAGTCCGACAGGCTGCTAGCAGATGGTCGAACCTGATCCTTGTACACCCTGTGGATAATGCAGCAGAGCCGCCCGCCGTCCGCCGCCCCCCAAGGCCGAGTGCCAGCCAGTGTACGGACCGGAAAACCGGCAAAGGTCCGTTCCGGAGATATTCCCGCGCCCACTTTTGCAGTAGCATCGCCCCCGGCGCGTACGGGCCCCCGCGGCCGACGAGGGCCCCCGCCTGCGCGCCCGCACCACTTCAAGAGCCGTTCAACCCATCGCCTTGGGAGACCCCCGGTGCCAAAGTCCAACGCCCTGCGCCTTACCCTGACTGCCGTGTGTGCAGGAATGCTGTCCGCGATCATCCCCGTCCAGGCCGAGGAAACTGTACAACTGGAACGATTACTTCGCGCCGAACACTCTGCAGGAGTTCCAGAAGCAGACTGGCATCCGCACGATCCTGGACCTCTATGACAACAACGACGTCCTGGAGGCGAAGCTCTTCGCCGGCAAGAGCGGCTATGACGTGGTCTTTCCCACCTCGCGGCCCTTCGGCGCCTGCCAGATCCAGGCCGGGCTCTACCAGCCCCTGGACAAGGCGAAGCTCACCGGTCTGGACAAGATGGATCCGGCGGTCATGGCCAGCCTGAAGGAACTGGACCCGGACAACGCCCATCTGGTGCCCTGCCTCCTGGGCACCACTGGCCTCGGTATCAACACAGCGAAGGTCAAGGAGACGCTGGGCGAGGGTGCCACCACCGATACCTCGGCCATCCTCTTCGGCCCGGTGCAGGCCGCGAAGTTCAAGGATTGCGGCATCAGCATGTTGGACGACGCGACCGAGGCCTTCGCCGCAGCCCTCGCCTATCTGGGCCGTGATCCCAACAGCCGCAGCGACGCGGACTTTGCCGCCGCGGAGAAGGTGCTCAAGGACGCGCGCAAGAACATCCTCTATTTCCACTCGTCTCAATATATCAGTGATTTGGCGAACGGCAACCTCTGCGTCACCCACGGCTACTCCGGTGACATCCTCCAGGCCAGGAGCCGTGCGGCAGAGGCCAACAAGGGTGTGGCAGTGAGCTTCAACATCCCCAAGGAGGGCGCCGTGCTCGCGACCGACGTGATGGCCATCCCCAAGGACGCCCCCAATCCGGCCGCCGCTAATGCCTTTATCGCCTTCATCCTGCAGCCGGCCGTGATCGCCGAGATCACCGATCACGTGAAGTACGCCAATGCCAATACCGCGGCGACCCCCTTGGTTGCAGCGAGTGTGCGCACCGACCCCGGCATCTACCCCACGGCCGCGGTCAAAGAGAAGTTCATCGTGATCAAGACCCCGAACGACAAGGAGCAGCGCAATCTCAATCGGTTATGGACCCGGATCAAGACCGGA
>JADNEJ010000544.1 GCA_016292295.1 Candidatus Thiodictyon intracellulare | reverse complement strand
ACAAGAAGCCCAAGCGCGTGCCCGGCAAGGCTGACCCGAAGGCCCAGGAGGCATTTCTTGCCGAGTACGAAACGCTCAAGCAAGGCAAAGGGGGAAACGACGTCATCTGCTTCATGGACGCGGTCTACTCACAGCACAACTCGGTACTCTGATATGGTTGAATCAAGCGCGACGGGCATGGCGGGTCTCCTTCAGGTCCGGCTGTGGGTCGGGTTGCCAGTGGTCTGCACGATGCGCCGGGCACGCTTGAGCAGCGGGGGATGCGCATATTGCGCACATAGGCGGCGAGCGCCGTGCTGTCTCCCTCCTCCTTGTTACGCACCAGCGTCTGCGCCAGTTCTTTGAGTGGCGCCACCTCCGCCTGCGCGGTATTGGTGGCGATGTCGACCGCCCGCTTGCTCATGGTGATCTGCTGCTCCACGTTGGCGCGCGTCGTGCTGATATCCGCGGCGGCCTTGATCACAAATCCGCCCAAGGCCGGCCTGTCCATGGGGGTTTTCTGGCGCAAGACCATGTTCTGCAAGGGATCGGCGACGCCGGGACTGAACAAGGTGGGCGGAATTATGATCAAGGCCTCCGCGGCCACCTGATTGCGGGTGCTGTTGATGGCGGATAGGGCCCGGTCCACCTCCAACGACGGGTTGATCTGGGTAATCAGGACCGCCTCCAGCTCGATCCCGTAGCGGCTGCTCATGGTCGCGCACTGCTGTTCCATGAAGGTGTTGAGCAAGGGCAGGTTCTTGCGCAGGTCATTGATCGACAAACCCTCCGAGAGGTCCGGCTCGGCGCCGTCGCCCTGCGCCTCGAAGGCCGGCGCGGCCGCTGTCTGGGCCTCTGACGGGGCGAGCGTGAGCAGCGCCTGGCCCTTGGGGTCAGCAAAGTTGGCGATGCGCTCGCGCAGCACCGAGATGAAATAGCCTATGACGTGCTGGAGCGGGTCCGCGACGCCGAAGACGAAGGGGTAGAGGTTACCCTCCGCCACCCGAAAGCGGACCTGGCCGTTGACCCCGGTGGTTAGGTTGTCCTTGGTCACGGCCTCAATGGTGTCCTGGCGCTTGGTCGGGTCCCAGGTTAGGTCGAGCGCCTGAGTAGCCACATCGACCTTGTAGACCTTCTGCCAAGGCCACTTGAAGTATGGTCCGCCGGGGCCGACGACCTGCAGGCGCGGGAAGCGGTAGCGCGCCCGCTCTTCCTCGGTCATGCGCGGGTTCTCCACCCGCTGATCGTCGAAGCGCTGGGCGCGCCCGAAGGAGGTCAGTGCCGTCCGCTCATTGAGCTTGACGGTCACTACTACCTCGCGATGGAATCGCTCGGACCACTTCCGGCTAGGTTGCCAGCGGCTTGTCCTGGTATATCCAGCGGAAAGGCTTGGCCATCGTCTCATTGAAGTAGTCGATGAATTTGTTGAT
>JADNEJ010000285.1 GCA_016292295.1 Candidatus Thiodictyon intracellulare | reverse complement strand
CCATTGCAGGCCCAGACAGGTTACCACGCGACTGTTGCTCGAGCGTACCGCATCGCGGTACATCCCCTTGGCGGCAACGCGCCCGCACTTGCGCCGCTCCAGGGTCTCGTCCACCACTACCAGGATCGTCCAGTCGGGCGGCAGCAGCGCCATCCCCCTGCTCAGCGCGCGCGTCGGCACCGCCGTGGCGTCACGCGCGAGGCCATCGCTCAACTGCAAAAATGACCAAAGTCGATGTCAATTCATCATTGTGCGGGACTGGGGAGGACCAAAAATGGATGATTCAACCCAGAAGGAGGTCGGTAAATACAGAAAATACAATACTGTCTATTCTCCGTCATCGGTCAGCAGACGTTCCAGTTCGGCGATATCGGCGCCCCGTTCGGGTCGCTCGGTCACCGGGTCCAAGGGTGGGTTGCGCCGGGCCTGGGGCGGCAGCACCACAAGTTCGATGGGAGTCTCGCCGGCCATGAAGCGCAACGCCGGGTGGGTGCAACGCTCCCCGTTGCCGTAGCGGAAACTGCGCTCGCGCTCGTGCCAGGGGATGCGCGCCTCGATCAGCGCGAATACCACGTCCTCCGGACGCTCCGCATACAGGCACAACTGCACATCCGCTGCGACCTCGCCGGACCCATGCAGCAGGGGGCCGATCAGCCGTGGGCTGAAGGCGCTGAAGCGATGCATGGCCTGAAGCGCGTCGCGGCGCAGGCGCTGGAGTGCCGCGGCCTGCTCAGCGCTGGGGAAGAGTCGGCGTTGGGTCAAGAGCGCCTCTTGAATCGCCTCGTTCGTCGGCCAACTGCGTCGATCAAGGATGCCGGTGCGCGCGGCCGCCTTGCGGCGCGCCCGGTCGAAGTCCGACCAGCCCTGCTCGACCATGATGCGGGCCGCCTCGTAGGCGATGCGCCAGTGCGCCGCGTTCAATCGATCTCGTCCCGCCATCCGGCACCTCCATTCGTGTCCCCAGGCACGGGCAGTCCAGCCGCCGATGAACCCAACGAAAGGAACGGAATTAGCGCGTTGGACGGCCTGCCGGGCGATTGTTCAGGGGTTGCGCCTGTGGCTGATAACAAATTGAATAAGTAGAGATAATTTGCGTTCATGTGCGGTAATCGACCCGTTTCTGGCGCGTGAGTGGCGGCCCGCTAGACATGGGACTCGCGGTAGCGTCGCGATGCAGGACGCGATGCAGGACGCGATGCAGGAATAGTGGTGGGCGGCGCAGGTCAGTTAAACGTTAACACGCGCATCAGGTCCGCGCATCCTCTATAATTGGGGTCGCGGATCGCGGGCCCTAGCAGCCTGTCGGACTTCGGGGCCCCGTCGGAGCGGCGGGTCCGGTACATTGTCGAGGTAAACCCCGATGGCCGGAGTGCTACTGCCGATGCGCCGCTTCCACCCGAAGGACCGCGAC
>JADNEJ010000597.1 GCA_016292295.1 Candidatus Thiodictyon intracellulare | reverse complement strand
GGATGGCCGTATTACGTCTGCAGTCAGGGGAACACCGCGGAAAACTGCGTTTCTATCCGAAAACCATCTTTTTTTGCAATAAAAGCCCGCGCTGAGGACCTCAGGCGGTGGCGCCGGTCGCTAAGTCCGACAGGCTGCTAGGGTGGACAAGTACAGCTCAGTCTACCAGCAGCGCGGGCTTCGGTTGACTTCGCTCCCGCTCGTCCACCCTACCTGCCACAACAGCTACGATCAAGGCCGCAAACTGCCACGCGCAAAAAAAGACCGCTCAATAATCGAGCCTTATCGATTTGGAGCGGGAAACGAGACTCGAACTCGCGACCCCAACCTTGGCAAGGTTGTGCTCTACCAACTGAGCTATTCCCGCTTTGGAAGCTCACCATTGTACGAGTTTGGCCGAAACTGTCAAGGCCTATGTACCCACCGCGCGGGGGATGCATCTGTCGCGCTTGTAGCCCATTGACTCTAAATTTATTTTTCGCCGGACTAGCCCTGAGGCCACCCTGGTCCAGGGGACTTCAACGTCGCCCTCCGGCCCAACGTCGCCCTCCGGCCTCTTAGCGCCGCGCACGGAAGAAGGCGCGCAGGACCTCACCGCAGGCGTCCGCGAGCACGCCGCCTGAGCAGCTCGTGCGGTGATTAAAGCGGCCGTCGGCGGGCAGCAGGTCGAAGACACTGCCGCAGGCCCCAGCCTTGGGGTCCGGGGCACCGTAGACGACCCGCTCCACCCGGGCGTGGATGATGGCCCCGGCGCACATGACGCAGGGCTCCAGCGTCACATAGAGGGTGGAGCCGGGGAGCCGGTAGTTGCCGCTGCGTCGGGCGGCGTCGCGCAGGGCCTGAACCTCGGCGTGGGCGCTGGGGTCCACAGCGCCGATGAGACAGTTCCAGCCCTCGCCGAGGAGAGCACCGGCGCGGACCAGCACGGCGCCGACCGGAACCTCGCCCGCGGCCGCGGCCCGACCGGCTAGTACCAGGGCCAGTTCCATCCAGTGGGCATCCAGTTGCGATGGCAGCGATGCCGACTCGGAAGCGCGGTCCACATTGTCGACTATCAATAATGCCCCTTGGTCGAATTTTTCGGTAGTGCCCGTCTTGCGCCTCAATCGCACTCGATTGTCATTTTAGTATTATTATCATTGATTTTCGTTAGCCGTCAATGCGACATCAGCAACGACACCATGATCAAGCCCATTTACAGGGTGCGGTTGGAAAGCGCTCTCGGCAACGCGGCGTCCGGCCAGACGGGAACCCAGGGCGTGGCGCCATGATCGATCCGCTACGGCGTGCTGGACCTAGCAGCCTGTTGGACTTAGCGACCGGCGCCACCGCCTGAGGCCCTTGGACGAGCTTTTTCTGCAAAAAAGAGACTATTTTCGGCTAGAAACGCAGTTTTCTGCGGTGTTCCCCTGA
>JADNEJ010000083.1 GCA_016292295.1 Candidatus Thiodictyon intracellulare | reverse complement strand
CGCCAGCGGGTGCTTCCTGACCGCCATTCCCCTCCCGCGGCAACCGCGTGCTCGGCGGCCGCGAACTGTTGAAGGGGGTCTGCCCAAGCCGCTCGCGCGCCGCCTTCAGATCCGCGAGCGCCTTGCCCGACAGCGTCCGTGCTTGCGCGGGCGTGAGCGTCTCCAGATCGACGTCGTCGAATTGCCTGAGGTCAGGATCGCTCAAGTGCATGGTAGTGGCGTGACGGCGCTTGCCCGCTCTCGGGCCTTGATCACAAATCCGCCCAAGGCCGACCGGCCCATGTGGGTTGCGCGCGCAAAACCATGTTCTTCAAGGGAGCGGCGACGCGGGGACTGAACAAGGTGGACGGAATTATGATCAAGGCCCCGCTCTCGCTTATGAGGTTGTGCCATACTCTGGCACGGCCGTCGAGCTGTGTCGCGTAGGCTTATGATCGTCCACGATGGCTAAGAACAAAGGGGGTTAAACGGCTACTTCCTGAGACTCACTCCGCAGGTGACATGGTGCGACGACTGATCATTGCGAAATCGGAGGCTGATTTTACTTTCCACGCGGGATTGGAACTGATCGTGATGGCGATTAGTCAGCACACCGACCGGCCTTGATTATAATTCCGCCCACCTTGTTTAGTCCCGGCGTCGCCGCTTCCTTGCAGAACATGGTCTTGCACACGCAAACCCACATGGGCCGGCCAGCCTTGGGCGGATTTGTGATCAAGGCTCAACGACCTGGGAAAAGATGTGACCACCGCGGCGCCGGCCCGAAGCGATGTCATACCGCATGTCAAGATTATGACTAGTACAACACGATCGAAATCATAATGCCACTTCTTGGAATATTTCGTAAGCTACAATTTTTTCATAATTCTACTGATTCTCTGCGATGCCTTTACTGCGTGCTGCGCCCGTCCCTGTAACCGATTATGAGCGTCGACAACTGAAGACACTTGAAGGTATCGAAAGTGATTGCGATCATTGGGCCTCCTGTTGGGTGTCCGACCCGCTGTAGATATGGCATGTGTCCAAGTATAGAGGCGCCTCAGCCGTGCGCCGAGCGTTTTGCGCAAAATGCCCACGGCTCACCGGTTTCCCGTCGACAGGCCCCGCCGCTTCTTGACCACTACCACTAGCCCCTTCGCCGCGGGCGCCGCGGCCACCGGCACCGCATCCGTTGGGCGCGCGGCCGGCGGCTGCGCCGCCTTGGCCGCTCGCCGTGCCGCCGCCGCGGCCGCTAGTGCCGCCTGTCGCTCCAGGGCCGTGTCCTTCCGACAAGGCTGCATGAATTCCGAGCGCGATTCCGGTAGCGTGGGAGCCCCGTGTCCTTGGCGAAGGGAAGGCCCGACGTTGTCGCTGTTCGCTATGCGGGCGAGCTGCCAGGACCAAACTGGGATGAAATCTGCCTGCCCGCGCTCGCC
>JADNEJ010000119.1 GCA_016292295.1 Candidatus Thiodictyon intracellulare | reverse complement strand
CTGGTGGCGCGCGGGCTCACGCGCCGCCGCTGGGTCCTCGTTGGGGACGGCAGCTATTCCTGTGTGCGCCTGGGCTGGGGGTGCCTCAGCGCCCAGGCGGGCCTGATCTCGCGCCTGCGCCTGGATGCACTCTTGTTCGCGCAGCCATCACCGGTGCCGCCGGGACGGTGCGGCCCCAAGCCGCAGCAGGGCCCACTCCTGGCCAAGTTGGCCATGCGCCTGGAGAAGGCGCGCACGCAGGGCACCGAAACCATGGTTCAGTGGTATCGCGGTGCGACCAAGACGCGACGTCTGCTCAGTGGGGTCTGTCTCTGGCACACCCCAGGGTGGCCACCCCTGCCGATCCGCTGGGTGCTGGTCGTCGATCCAGCCGATCCACTCGCCCCGAGGCGTTTTTTACCACCGACCTGAGCGTGCTGCCGGTGCGCGTGATCGAGTGGCTTATCTTGCGTTGGTCGATCGAGGTCACCTTCGCCGAAGGCCGGCGTCACCTGGGGGTGGAGACCCAACGCCAGTGGGCCGCCAAGACCATCGCTCGCACCACACCGGCGTTGCTGGCGTTGTTTTTCATCGTCTGCTTGATGGTGTATCGGCTGCTTGACCACTGGGCTTCCTTGCCGCGCTCGACCGCCTGGTGCCTCAAGCCGCAGGCCACCTTTTCCGACTGCCTGGCGCTCGTGCGCCGCACCATCTGGGCCGAGGGGAATGACGTCAACTCGCTCGCGGGCCTTGATCACAAATCCACCCAAGGCCGGCCCATGTGGGTTTGCGCACGCAAGACCATGTTCTGCAATGGAACTGCGACGCAGGGACTGAACAAGGTGGGCGGAATTATGATCAAGGCCTCACTCGCGGATCAGGATCAGGTGGTAATTTCCCGCTCCGCCTGGGAGCGCGTGCTCGCGCAACTGGCCGCGACTGCCTGAGCGGCAGCGTGCGGCATGCCCGGCCGCCGCGCCGGGGCCGCGTAGCGGACCAGACGGATTGGCTCCATGGTCCTCTAGGGCCCGCCGTGCGGACCCTGGCCCCCCGATTGCCGGTTGCGGCTGGCACGATGTCGACTTGACATCGCCATCGTCACCGAGACCTATCCGCCCGAGATCAACGGGGTCGCCAGTACCATGCGCTACCTAGCGGCAGGGCTGGCGCAGTGTGGACATCGTATCAAACTGGTCCGTCCACGCTAGCCAATGGCCTCGCCTCGGCTAGACTCTGTCCCTATTGTTCACTTGCTCGTGCCGGGGCTGCCGCTCCCGGGCTATCCTGGATTGCGTTTTGGCCTTTCCGTCTACTGGCGTCTGCGGCGCCTCTGGCGTCGGACCGCGCTGAATCTGATCTATACTCAGCTAATGCAAAATTTTCTGTTTCCTCACCGACCTGTTATTTCAAAGTTCTCCGTCAGCAAGGAGCGCAAGTCG
>JADNEJ010000008.1 GCA_016292295.1 Candidatus Thiodictyon intracellulare | reverse complement strand
GGCGCCCACCCGCCCGCATCGCACTGAGTTACCGCCAGATTCTGCGTAACAAATTAATTCGATAACTATGTGCAGTTGCTACATAATGCAGAAAAAAGCCCGCTACGCGGGCTTTTTTCGGTACGCCGGGGCACTACTTGATCTTGCCTTCCTTGTACATGACGTGCTGGCGGACGACGGGATCGAATTTCTTGATCTCCATCTTCGCCGGCTGATTGCGTTTGTTCTTGGTAGTCGTGTAGAAGTGACCGGTGCCGGCGCTGGAATTGAGCCGGATCTTTTCACGTGCTGCCTTGGCCATGGACCTTCCCCTTAAACCTGTTGACCACGGGCACGCAGGTCGCGAATGACCATGTCGATGCCTTGCTTGTCGATCAGCCGCATCGCACTGGTGGACAGACGCAGCCGCACCCAACGCTTTTCGCTCTCGACCCAGTACCTATGATGGTGCAGGTTGGGCAGAAAACGGCGCTTGGTCTTGTTGTTCGCGTGCGACACATTGTGTCCGCTCATCGGCCCCTTACCGGTAACCTGACATACCCGAGACATGGCAGAGATCCTTGAGAAAGATAAAATGACTGGGACCGGCAACTCATGGGGGCCCGAAAAAGAAGTGAGAGTATACCACGGGCCTCTGGCGGGACGCAAGCGCAGGCAAGCGCAGGCGCGGGTTCCTGGTCACAGGAGGCCCCCATTCTGCCAGCGAGGTGCCCGGCCCTTCGCCGATGATGAGGGGATCGAGCGCCCGCACCTCGATCAGAGCGAGCGCGTCCTTGGGCCGCGCCGTGATGCGCAAATCCGCCTGGCTGAGCTGCGCTACCCCGGACGGGTGGTTGTGGGCGAAGATCACTGCGGCGGCAGTGGCCTCGATCACCCGGCGCACCACTTCGCGGGGATGGACGCTCGAGCCGTTAACGATACCTCGAAACAACTCCTCGTAGCGGATCACCCGGTAGCGGTTGTCCAGGAACAGGCAGGCAAAAACTTCGTGGGGCAACTCGCAGAGCTTGAGCTTCAGAAAATCGCGAGTCACCTCCGGGCTGGTCAGGACGTCCTGGTCGGCGAGTCGGGTCAGCAGATAGCGGCGACTGAGCTCCAGGACCGCCTGGAGCTGGGCGTACTTGGCCCGGCCCAGGCCCTTGACGGCGCAGAACTGCCGCTCGTGCGCCGCCATTAGGCCGGGCAGGCCCTCGAAGGTCGTGAGGAGATCCCGCGCCAGGTCGACCGCACTCTTGCCGGGGATCGCGGTGCGCAGGAAGATGGCCAGCAATTCGGCGTTAGACAAGGATGCGGCCCCCTGGTCCAAGAGCTTCCCCCGCGGTCCAATTCGGTAATCGCCATGGCGCCTCCTCGGCGTTGTACCAGATATCACTAGTGCCTCGCGATGGAATCGCTCGGACCACTTCCGGCTAGGCTGCCAGCGGCTTGCCCT
>JADNEJ010000632.1 GCA_016292295.1 Candidatus Thiodictyon intracellulare | reverse complement strand
AACTTTGAAACAACCGGTCGGTGAGGAAACCGAAAATTTGGCATTAGCTGAGTATGCAAACATTTTTGTTGAGGCACTTTTTTCCTTCGTGGTGTGAAGGTCTGCAGGACCCGCCTCCTGCGGTACAATTTGGTAAGCAGTTTCAATAATTTTCCCGCCAGTGCCCCAAATAGCTTTCCTTCTTCGGGCTTTTCAAAATAGGCTATTGTCTGCCGACTGCAGAATGGCCGACTGCAGAATGATAACCCTGGAAAGAGCAGTTCTTGCGCCAAGCCGCCAAGCTCGCCATGGTTCTTCAGCAGCTTATCTGCTTTAGGCGACTCACGCGGTGAGTGTTCTGATGACTTTTCCTACCCTAATTGTATTCTTGGCGAGCTTGGTGCCTTGGCGTGAATACCTGCCGAACTTAGGACAACCGATGCCGGTTGTACCATCTGTGACTGTGGTACGGCTAGTACTTCGACGGCCAATAGCCGCAAAGGTTGGCTATCTTGCTCGCGAGACGGGAGCCTGCTCGACCGACCTCCGAATGTGCACTCCGGTCAGGCGCGTTGCAGCTGGCTTCAAGTCTGCGTAGTGGATCCTACTCCTATTGCGCAACCGCCGCGGCACCGGTCCGTAGCGCCGCAAGCAGACCTCGCAGCAGGTCAAAAGGCGCGGGTGGGCAGCCGGGGATCTTCACATCCACCGGTATGATATTCTCCACCGCTCCGCAACTCGCGTAGGAGACGCCGAATTCACCGCCGTCGCAGGCGCAGGTGCCGGCGGCGATCACCAGTTTCGGTATCGGGGTCGCAGCCCAGGTGCGACGCAGGGCCGTCTCCATGTGACGGGAGACGGGGCCCGTGACTAACAGGGCATCGGCGTGGCGAGGAGAGGCGACGAAATGCAGGCCAAAGCGCTCCAAGTCGTAATAGGGATTGTTGAGCGCGTGGATTTCCAGTTCGCAGCCGTTGCAGGAGCCGGCATCGACCTGTCGGATGGCGAGGCTTCGCCCGAGTCGGGGGTGGGCGTGCCGCAGCAATTCGATCCCCAGTCGCTCCAACTCCGCATCATCTGCCGCCGGCGGCGCCTCGGTGATGACGCCGGTTTTCAGGGATTGCTTCAGGATGCGGAACATGGGGCGTTACCCTCGGGAGAAATGAGTCGTACGGGAAAGGAAGACGGGCGCAAAGAATTGCAATGTGAGCGGCGATTCGCGTCGAAACCCCGTATTAATCCGTCGCTGCATCATATCACGCCATTTCAGGGCTAGGCATTCCCATATACAGCACTCAGGGCGTTGCCCTAGGGGCTTGGGATTTAAGTATACTCAGCTAATGCCAAATTTTCTGTTTCTTCACCGGCCGGTTATTTCAAAGTTCTCCGTCAGCAAAGAACGTAAGTCGCCCTGGTACTCACCCGGGTTGCTGAAGAAATCTGCGCAGGCTTTGC
>JADNEJ010000044.1 GCA_016292295.1 Candidatus Thiodictyon intracellulare | reverse complement strand
GCGATCGATCTGGAGCATTTGGAGCCCGTGACGCGCTTCGATGAGACCATTGATGAGACTTCAACGATCGCTCTGTTCCAGCAACTTGAGCAAGTCTACGCCGCCGCGACCTGGATCTGCGTCATTTGCGACAACGCTCGCTACTACCGCTCCAAAGCGGTTCAATATTACATCAAGGATTACCGCATCAAGCTTGTCTTTCTTCCGCCGTATGCGCCAAATTTGAATCTTATCGAGCGACTATGGAAATTATTTAAGAAAAAATTCTGTATAACAAGTATTACGAATCATTTGGCGGGTTTCGCAAAGCCTGCGCAGATTTCTTCAGCAACCCGGGTGAGTATTAGGGCGACTTGCGCTCCTTGCTGACGGAGAATTTTGAAATAACCGTTCGGTGAGGAAACCGAAAATTTGGCATTAGCTAAGTACAACGAAGAGAATCGGCCAACGTCTGTGCGCTGCACGCCAAGCGCAGGCATTAACCTAAAAGGAGCAGTAGGTGCCCGCCGCGGGCCGTTCCTGGCCCGCGGACGGGTAAACGCTGGGACGAAATTCCGGCTATGCCGGGGCCGACAAACCCGGCGGCGGGTGCAATTCGCGGCCGTGGAGGTATTTCACCAGGGCGCGGGAGAGCACGCGGTACCAGCGTTGCAGCGGCGTCAACTGCTCCGCAGTTTGGCGTAGTGTTTTGAAGAAGGCCGCGATCTCGCGGCAGGCGCTGTCCACTCAGGCCGCTTCGGCATGCGGATGGCTAATGGTGATGCGGGTCTGGCCGCTATGGCGGGTGAGGCGCGCGGGGTGCCTTGATCACAAATCCGCCCAAAGCCGGCCGGCCCATGTGGGTTTGCGCGCGCAAGACCATGTTCTGCAATGAGGCGGCGACACTGTGACTGAACAAGGTGGGCGGATTTGTGATCAAGGCCGCACTGGCCCGTCATTTACGTACGCCCTCGGTGCGGGCGCTGGCGCGTCCCTTATTCCTTCATCGCCACATTCTGGGAGTTATACTTACCTCGACTTTGGCCATTTTTGCAGTCGGGCGACGGCCCCGCGCGTAACGCCACGGTGGTGCCGACGCGTGTGCTGAGCAGGGGGTTGCGGCGGCCGCTCGTCGCGACCAGGCGGCACCCGCCAGTGGTCGTGGTACGCGGGGACACGCAGGGGAAGGCAGGCGGGGCATCAACAGTGTATGTTCCGAAGTCGACCAAGACACCGGACGCACCCAGGGATGCCCTTCCTGTCAGCCTCGATTGTACCGACTCTGCTGCCCTTTGCGCTGCTGTTCACCGCGCCGACCTAGTGCCATATGCAGGTCTTGGTGACCGGCACGCTGCTAGCCCAAGGCCCGCGCACGGTGGCCGCGACCCTGCGGGTCATGGGGCTGGCGCACGACACGGTTCAGTGGTATCGCGGCGAGACCAAGATGCGACGTCTGCTCAGCGGGGTC
>JADNEJ010000183.1 GCA_016292295.1 Candidatus Thiodictyon intracellulare | reverse complement strand
AGCAGGCGCTCCTGACCCAGTTGATTCCGGCCCTCTACCTGGAGCGGGTCGCGGGTCGCGGGGCGCAGCACCCACGCCGACACCTGCCATCGACTCACGGCCCTGAGCGCGCAGTTGCTCGCACCCTTGCGCTAACCGACGTGTCCGCTACTGGCCCTGGTGCCCGCGCGCCACGCACAGATCGAGGCGGTCGCCGGGGGCTGTGCCGATCTGCTTCAGCGCAGCAGTTCCTATGTGGAAGAGCGCAACGGCCATCTGTCGCTGTAACAACTTCTATGTCCCGCCGCCCCGACGGCACCACCGCCGCTGAACGCTTCTTCGGGCGGGCCTACCCGGCGCTGTTTGACCAAGTGCTGGCGCACGTCGACCTGCCGCCGCCAGCGCAGCGCCGACGACCGCGGCCAGTCAGTTTGCCTGCTCTGACGCTGGTGGCGGCGTAACGGGCGTGGGCGGAGTTATGATTAAGGCCCGTCGCAGGGATCAGGGACCAGCTAATTTGGCATACAAGCGACGAAAGACGGGGGACGATCCGGCAACTATAGCCGAAGGCCAGTTTGAGACGGCGGCCGGTGACGATCAGGCAGACGGCAACGTACGTCAGTTCCTGCATCACGGTGCGCAGGCGTCGCCGCTTAGCCGGGTGGCGGGGCGGGGCATCCGGGTTAAAGAGACCGGTCTGGCCGATCCAGCGCAGGACGTTGTAGGCGAATGCAGCACAGGCTAACACCAGTGCGTTGGTCGCAAACTTTCCCGAGGAGAGTCGCTCAATGTCCAGATCGCTCTTGAATTCGCTGTGGAATTGCTCGGAGGTAACATAGTCGGCATAGAGCGCAATGATAGCTTCGTCATCGAACGCCAGGCTGCTCCACCAGCCTTCGATTTCAATGTCGGGAATCAGGAGGTGCTGACTATGCTTGTCGATGGTGCGCTCGATGACGCGCATGACACGGCGCAGAGGGTATTCGTACCCGTCCAGAAAGCGAGTATCGCGCACCTCGAACAGGGCCATCCGCTTACCCGGGCGCGGGGCCTCGATCATAAATCCGCCCAAGGCTAGCCGGCCCATGTGGGTTTGCGTGCGCAAGATAATGTTCTGCAAGGGAGCGGCGACGTCGGGACTGAACAAGGTGAGCGGAATTATGATCAAGGCCCGGGCGCGGCGTGCTCCAGTCGCCGTACTCCTCAGCGTAAATCATCCACTGCGTTGGACTTTTTTGGCGCGTGTTTCACTTGATCTGGTAGTGCACCGGGGCGGCTTCCGGGTACGCCTCATGGTGCGCGATGACCGTGGCGATGTTGTCGAGCGCGTTATTACCGCTGTCCATCTGGCAGTGCTGTCTACCTGCCCGCAACTCCCACTCCAAGCAGTACCCCCCCTGGCCCAGATAGGCGGCCATCGGGGCGAACCTGTCGTCACCCTTGTCGGTGCGCGATACGCCCTCTTTCTTGGTCTTGGCGTTGTTC
>JADNEJ010000394.1 GCA_016292295.1 Candidatus Thiodictyon intracellulare | reverse complement strand
GGCGGCCATCGGGGTTGATCCCGACAGTGTACCGGACCCGCCGCCACGACGGGGCCCCTAAGTCCGACAAGCTGCTAGAATGACCGTCCGACTCATTCCCTTCTCGAATCTTCCGCGTACCGCGCGGTTGGCGGCAATCCAGAGCAGCACACCATGCGAGTACTCGGCATCGAGACCTCCTGCGACGAGACCGGCGTGGCCATCTACGACTCGGTCAGCGGGCTCCTGACCCACGCACTCTACAGCCAGATCGCGATCCACGCCCAGTACGGCGGCGTGGTGCCGGAACTGGCCTCCCGCGACCATGTGCGCAAGACCCTGCCGCTGATCCGAGAGGTGCTGGAGACCGCCGGACTGGCCGCGGGCGCAATTGACGGGGTGGCCTACACGGCGGGTCCGGGGCTGATCGGCGCGCTGCTGGTGGGCGCGGCACTGGGGCGCAGCCTGGCCTGGGCCTGGGGGGTGCCGGCCATCGGAGTGCACCACATGGAGGGCCACCTGCTGGCGCCGCTCTTGGAGGACCCGGCCCCTGCCTTTCCCTTCGTCGCACTCCTGGTCTCCGGCGGTCACACCCAACTGGTGGACGTGGCCGGCGTCGGCCAGTACCGCATCCTCGGTGAGTCCCTGGACGACGCGGCCGGCGAGGCTTTCGACAAGACCGCCAAGATCCTGGGCCTGCCCTACCCCGGCGGCCCGGAACTGGCGCGCCTAGCCGAGCGAGGTGATTCGCAGCGCTTCCGCTTCCCCCGCCCCATGACCGACCGCCCGGGGCTGGACTTCAGCTTCAGCGGGCTCAAGACCTTTGCGCTCAATACCCTGCGCAATGAGATCCCGGGCGCCGCCGCCCCCGCCCAGACCCGCGCCGACATCGCCCGCGCCTTCGAGGACGCGGTGGTGGACACTCTGGTGATCAAGTGCCGCCGGGCATTGAAGGCGAGCGGGCACCGCCGCCTGATCCTGGCCGGCGGGGTCAGCGCCAACTGGCGCCTGCGTCAGGAGATGGACAGCGCCATCGCGGCCGTCGGAGGCGAGACCTACTACCCGCGCTCGGCCCTGTGCACCGACAACGGGGCCATGATCGCCTACGCCGGCTGGCAGCGGCTGCGGGTCGGCCAACATGAGCCCCTGAGCTTCGCCCCTCGGGCGCGCTGGGCGATGGAGTCACTGCCGAGGCTGGGGGCGGCTTAGGAACGGTTTTCGTTGTCGTTTTCGTTGTCGTAATCGGGGTTATCGTAGCGCCCCGGATTCTCTCGCACCCCAAAGTGCATCGCTTCTCCGATTACGACAACGATTGTGTTTATACTCAGCTAATGCTAAATTTCCGGTTTCCTCACCGACCGGTTATTTCAAAGTTCTCCGTCAGCAAGGAGTGCAAGTCGCCTTGGTACTCACCCGGGTTGCTGAAGAAGTCTGTGCAGACTTTGCGAAACTCGTCAAATGATTCGTAATACTTGTTATACAGAATTTTT
>JADNEJ010000170.1 GCA_016292295.1 Candidatus Thiodictyon intracellulare | reverse complement strand
TTGTCTGAGGTCGTGATCGCTCAGGTGCATGGTAGTGGCGTGGCGACGCTTGCCCACTCTCGCTTAGGAGGAGCTTGTGCCATATTCTGGCACGACCGTCGAGCTGTGTCGCGTAGGCTTATGATCGTCCACGAGGGCTAAGAACAGGAGGGCTAAACGGCTACGCGCGTGCGTGCTCCAGGGCGCGCACGCGCAACAGAGTGGATTCGGTGGCCTCGTGCAGGGTGCGGATGCGCTCAGGGTCGTTGTGCAGGACCCGCGTCGTATAGGCCAGCGAGACCACTTGGTCTAGCGCCTTCAGCCGCGGGAGCAACCGCTGCTCGGTCTCGCCCAGGACGCGGGAGAAGTCGGGGCGGCCGCTGTCGGCCAGCGCGGTGATGACGCCCTGGAGGTCCTCGAACAGGCCCCGTAGCAGGCGCCGCAGCTGCTTCTGCGGGGTCACGCCGCAAAAGATGCCGAGCGGCACCAGGGCGATGGTGAAGCCGAACAGGACGCTTATCCCAACACCGACCCAGCCCGCGACGTCGATGCTCTGCACCGGCTGGAGCTGGAGCATGAGGATCCCCGTGAGCCCCATGCCGAGGAATGGAATGTGGCGCGGTGACGGCAGCGCGTGCATGAAATAGGTGATGACGAAATAGAAGGGGAACAGTACCAAGGCCAGTTCGGTGAACGCACTCAGCCGCGGCAGCACCAGGACATAGAGCGTGGCCGTGACCAGCAGGCCGGCCGCCGCGCCGATGGCCAGGCGGCGCTCGGGCTGTTGGGCCGGGATTTCCAGCATGATCTGGACCCCAACGATGACGACCATCATCACGATCTCCACGAGCCTAGCCGGCGGCCACTGAAATTCAATCCAGATCAGGGTCGCCGCGAGGTAGACGCCGACCATGATCAGGGCGTTGGGCAGGCCCGCTGCGACCCGCTCGGCCAGGGGCGCGCGCCACGGCACCGCCGGCGCGTCCGCCAACCGCCGGGAGAGGGACCGCGGCGGTCCTCTGCAATCAAACCTGTAGCCCCGGCAAGGGCAGCGATGCCCTCGATTAGCGCCGTCATCTGGTCCGCCGCGGCGTACAGCTTCGCACTCTGATCCAGCTGCTGCTGTTGCAGGCTAGGGCCGACCAGGAAGCGTTGCAGGCGCGCCCGCGCCGCCGCCAGCGGCCCTTGCGGGTCCGCGGCGGGGCGTGCCGCGGGCGCAGCGTCGCGCCTCTGTCGGATGTCGGCAACCGCGTCGGCAAAGTGAACGAGCATCTTACCCAGGGCGACACGCTGCCCGGCAGTGAGGAAGGCCATAGCGCCGGCAGCGGCGAGGCCCAAGTTATCGCCGAAAGCCATCAGCTAGCAGCCTGTCGGACTTCGGGGCCTCGTCGGGGCGGCGGGTCCGGTACACTGATCTCGATCAACCCCGATGGCCGGAGTGCTACTGCCGATGCGCCGCTTCCACTCGATGGACCGCGACACTGACTTGC
>JADNEJ010000262.1 GCA_016292295.1 Candidatus Thiodictyon intracellulare | reverse complement strand
CTTCTTCAAAACACTACGCCAAACTGCGGAGCAGTTGACGCCGCTGCAACGCTGGCATCGCGTGCTCTCCCGCGCCCTGGTGAAATACCTCTAAGGCCGCGAATTGCACCCACCGCCGGGTTTGCCGGCCACGGCATAGCCGGAACTTCGCCTCAGCGTGTACCCGTCCGCGGACCAGGAACGGCTCGCGGCGGGCACATACTGCTCCTTTTAGCCCGAATCCATGCACAAACTAATCGTCTGCGACCTCGATGGCACCCCCCTCAACCCCAATCATCAGCTCGGCGGCTACACCCGCTCGGTCTTGACGCGGCTGCGAGCACGCGACATTGATGTAATGCTCGCCTCCGGGCGGCACTTCCAGAATATCCGCACCTTCTCGGACCAACTCGGCAGTCACGGCGCCCTGATCTCCTCCAACGGCGCCGCGGTGCATGACTGTGCGTCCCGCCTGATCGATTGTCATCCACTCGACCCTGCCTGTGTCATTGCCCTGATCAACGATCCCAGGTTCGCAGATGTCCACACCAATGTCTATCGCACGGACGAGTGGCTGGTAGCCCGTCCCGAGCCCTATCTGCTGGGCTTCCACCAGGACTCTGGATTCTGCTACCGGGTAATCGATCTGCGCACGCTCGACGGCTCCAACGTACTTAAGGTATTCTTCTACGGTGAACCGCAGCGCCTGCGCGAGATCGAGCAACGGGTACGCGAACGTTTCGGAGACAGGATAACGACCACCTTCTCGCTCCCCGTTACCCTTGAGATCATGGCACACGGCGTATCCAAAGGGGCCGCGCTGGCGCGGGTGGCCCAGCGGCTCGGGATTGAACTGAGCGAGGTACTCGCCTTTGGTGACGGCATGAACGACCTGGAGATGCTCGCGCGCGTCGGCAGCGGAATCATCATGCAGAACGCTGACCCACGTCTGACTGCGGCTCTGCCCGCACTGCGGGTGATCGGCAGCAATGCCGACGAATCGGTGGCGCGGTACCTGGAGGGGCTGCTCCTCGGCTCTTCACGATTTCGCGAGAACATGAATTCATTATAGTTATAAACATATGCCTGAATCCGTGAATTAGTACCACGCGAACCACGCGATGGAAATCATAATGCCATTTCTCGGAGTATGTCGTAAACTATAATTTTTTCAGAATTCTACTAATTCCCTGCGATGCTCTTACTGCGTGCTGCCCTCGTCCTTGTAACCGATCGTGAGCGTCGACGGCCTTGATCATAAATCCGCCCAAGATCAAGCGTGGAAGTCGATCATAAGCGTCGAAGGGGTTGGCAGGACCGGCCTTGATCATAATTCCGTCCATTTTGTTCAGTCCCGGCGTCGCCGCTCCCTTGCAGAACATGGTCTTACGCCCGCAAACCCACATGGGCCAGCCGGCCTTGGGCGGATTTGTGGTCAAGGCCGCAGGACCTCCGAATTTTCATACCCTTGGAAGTGCAAACTAACCCAGGGTAGTAA
>JADNEJ010000452.1 GCA_016292295.1 Candidatus Thiodictyon intracellulare | reverse complement strand
TCGTATATGGACTCCCCCACAAGCGCAAGAAACTGACCGATAGTTTGACTTTTGGGGATGCGCCTGCAGTCGTATATCCGGCATCTAAAGTGGACTCTTTTGTGGTCCGTGCCGACATGGAATCTGCGTTACCGACGCGCCAGTCGCTACGAACGGCAGGCAAGCTGCCGGAAGAGTTATCGGCGTCTGTCGGTATGGGGTGAACCCGGTTGGCCATGATGGTCGATCAATCTCGTCGCAACGCGTGATGGGTGTTTGACTTCTTCCTGTTAACGGTTGTTTTGGATGTTTGCAATCAAGCTGGCATCACAAAACTCTCCCTACTGATCTTCTTGCCGAGCCGGACGGTTTGCTCACCGAAAGGCTCTTTGTCCCTGAGCGTGGCGTAGCAAATGCGTGCCAACTTATTGGCCAACGCACACGCCGCCTTGTTGTGGTTGCTGCGGGCCTGCACATCCAGTGCCCAGCGGCGCACCCCGCAGACCTCGCGCCCAGCGTTGTCTGCCACTTTGGAGGCACGCAATACGCTCCTGGCGCCGTGGGTGAGCAACATGCGCAGGTAGCGATCCCCCTTCTTGGAGATGTGACCCAGGTAGCGGTTGTTGCCCGAGCTGTACTCCTTGGGTGTCAGGCCAAACCAGCTGGAGAAGTGCCGCGCATCCTGGAAGTGGCTCACATCGCCCGATGTGGCCGCTACCAAGGCTGTAGCCGTCAACAAGCCAATGCCTGGAATCGAGAGCAACGTGGTGCAAGCCGGGCTGAGCTTGGCAATGGCAGCCAACTCCCGCTCCAGTTGGGCGATGCGGGCCTCCAGCAAATGAATCTCCTCGACCAACAACTTTGCCGTACCCCGGATTAAATCCGGCACTGCCGTGTTGGAGTCTGCCAATACCCGGCTGATTGCCTCCACGCCCGTGCGTGCACCCACAGGAATCGCAATACCAAACTCACGGCAAAAGCCGCGCAGGGCGTTGATGCGTGAGGTGCGCGTACCCATCCACAAGCTGCGGATGCGGTGCATGCCCTGCAGGGCTTGTTGTTCGACTGACTTGATGCGCACGGGGCGCATGTCGGAGGCGCGGGCAGCTTCCAGCAGTGCGGCGGCATCGGCAGCATCGGTCTTGTTGCGTTTGACATAGGCACGGACGTATTGGGCAGGCAGCAACCGGACTTCGATACCCAGGCCATTGAGCCAGCGGCCCCAATGATGAGCCGAGCCGCAGGCTTCCATGATGACCAGGGATACATCACGGTTGGCAAACCAGCGCTCGAACTGGGTGCGCGTGAGACGCTGGGTCTCCACCACGCGCCAGTGTTCATCGGCTACGGCGAGTTGGAAAACGGACTTTGCAAGATCGACGGCAACGGTAGTAGCATTCATGTCGGACTCCTTACGTTGAAAGATCTGATCCCCATCCCCATGACGACCAGTACGCAACTTTTGCGCAAAAAGGCGGGGGAGTCCATCCCATCACTC
>JADNEJ010000480.1 GCA_016292295.1 Candidatus Thiodictyon intracellulare | reverse complement strand
GAAGCGAAACGCCAGCGAATCGTACGTGGCCCGCTCGATCTTGCGGCTGGAGAAATAAGCCTTCCACCACCTCGACCACGTAGCGTGCCAGGTGGCCCTTGGACAGCTAGTCCTGCACCGACAGCGGCAGAAGCAAGTCAGTGTCGCGGTCCATCGGGTGTGTACCGGACCCGCCGCCCCGACGGGGCCCCGAAGTCCGACAGGCTGCTAGACTCGCACGGCGCAAAGCGGCACTAACAACTCCGTCCGACTCAGGCCCCCGTGCTGCCCGATCAGTATCTTGGGTTCCTCGAAGGGAAGCGCCTGGCGCGCGATGCGCGGCCCCCGGGGCAGCAGGCAGTAGTCGCCGACACGGTCGTTGAAGCGCGGATGGGGGCGGCCCGTGCCGAACCAGCCCGCGGCCACTAGGTCCCGGCTCGGCCGGACCTCCACCAGACCGCCCAGGGGGCCGGCGCAATAGTCCAGAAAGCGGTCCTCGCATCCGGCGCGCAGGTAGCAGAAGGCGGCGCGCGGCTCCCCGCACAGGGGCAGGGCCAGGCAGTCGGCTAGATCCGGGTGGTCCGCCAGATCGATCAGATCGGCGGGGCTCGTGTCCACCTGACCGTGGTCGGCGGTCACCAGCACTAGGGTATCGGTCCCGGCGGCGGCGACCAGGAAGTCGGTGATTGCCTGCTCGAGCGCGCGCAGGTGGGCCGTCGCCGCCGGGCTGCCCATCCCCTGGTGGTGGCCGATGGAATCCAGCTCCGGCCAGTAGCAATAGACATACTTGGGCACCCGGTCGCGGCGCAGCGCCCTGGTGGTCTGGTGGAACAGGTCGTGCAGGTCCGCGTAGGGTAAGACCTGCGCTGGCCCCACATGCGCCAGGTTGTAGTCCGAGCGGGCGATGCGGTTGGGGCTCACTACCAGGCCGCGGGTACGGATGCGCGTGAAGACCGACTGGTGCCCGAAGAGCCGCAGGGGGTCGATCCCGGCCTTACGGTAGGGCACGCCGCCGTAGCGGGGGATGCCCGGCAGCACCGTCATCACACAGGCGAGCTCAGGAAGCCAGGTATACCATCCGGTCAGCCCGTGCTGGAGGGGGCCATCGCCGGTCAGAAAGCTGGTGATCGCGGTGGCCGTGGTCGAGGGGAAGACAGTGGTCATGGTCCCTACCCGGTGTCGGCTCAAGAGCCCGGTGGGCGAGCGCTCCGCCAGCCAGTCGGCCCCCAGCCCGTCGATTACCAGGAGCAGGATGTTGGTCGCGCGCGCCATCTCGGCGGCGGGTATCAGGATCGACTGTGGGTAATCGCTGCGCCCGCCTCGAGCGCGGATGATGGAGGCCATCAGATTGACGATGCCGCCGCCGTCGTAGTCTGGCTTGAGGGTGGGAGGGGAAACCAGCGGGGAGTCTGCGGTCATCCGGGTGCGTCGGTGAGGGGCGCGACGGCCGCGCCCGTGGGACTAGCAGCCTGTCGGACTTAGCGACCGGCGCCACCGCCTGAGGCCCTTGGGCGGG
>JADNEJ010000134.1 GCA_016292295.1 Candidatus Thiodictyon intracellulare | reverse complement strand
ACCGCCGTGGCGTCACGCACGGGGCCGTCGCCCGACTGCAAAAATGGCCAAAGTCGAGATGATGAAACCCTTTTCCATCGCCCGCCTGCCGCGTATCGAATTCGGCCCCGGCCGCATCGTCTAACTGCCCGGTATCGCCGCGCGCTACGGCAAGCGGCTGCTGATCGTGACCGGCGGCCGCTCCTTCACTGCCACTGCCCAGTGGGAAGCCCTGCAACGGGCACTTGACCAAGCCCAGTTCCAGTATGACATCGTCCGCATCGCGGGCGAGCCCTCACCCGCTGAGGTCGACACCATAGTTCGGGATCAGCGGGTGCGCGCATGCGACCTTGTCATCGGTATTGGCGGCGGTAGCGTACTGGACGCCGCCAAGGCCATCGCGGGTCTGCTGAAACCAGGCAACATCGTGATGGATCACCTGGAGGGCGTGGGCCCGGAGCTTCTCTATCGCGGTTCCGCCACGCCCTTCATCGCCGTCCCTACGACGGCGAGCACGAGCTCGGAGGCGACCAAGAACGCCGTGCTCACCTGCCAAGGTCCCGCGGGTTTCAAGAAATCATTCCATGATGAAACCATTCCATGATGAAACCTTGGTGGCTAAATACGCCCTCGTCGACCCGGACCTGCTGGCGAGCTGCCCGCCCGACCTGATCGCCGCCAACGGCATGGACGCCTTCACCCAATTGCTAGAGGCCTATGACGCGCTCGCGCTGGCGAGAATCGAGGCCGTGCGGGACGGCCTGTTCGCCTGGTATCTGGGGGGTAAGGAGGCCCCCGTCGAGCAGGCCCGGATGGCCCTGGCCGCGCTGCTCTCCGGCATCTGTCTCGCCCAGGCCGGGCTTGATTCAGTGCATGGACTGGCCCAGCCGCTGGGGTCTCTCTTTCCCATCCCCCATGGCGTCGTGTGCAGCACCCTGGTGGCAGCGGCACGGGTGAATAGCGAGGCCATGCAGGCGCGTGAGCCTGACCATCCGGCGCTCACCAAGTACGCAATCGTCGGTCGCCTACTCGTGGCCGATCCAAGCGCCGACGACGCTTGCGCCCGTGAGAGCCTGCTGACAACCCTGGAGGGATGGACCAGACTCCTGAAGCTACCGGGTCTCTCGGACTTGGGCGTCGCGACGGCGGATCTCGGCCGCATCGTGGCGAACTCGCGCGGCTCCAGCATGAAGACCGACCCGGTAGACCTGCGGGACGCCGAAATCGAGCGGATTCTGCGGCTGCGGTTCGGCGGATGACCATCAGTGACACCGGAGGCAGCATCGATGAATGATTCTGCATGTGCGGTCGGTGTTCTCGCCTTTTGTGTGTTCGAGAACGATGCCGCGAAAAAGACGATGACAGTGATTGCCGGGCTCCCCTACCGCTTTTCTAGTATACACGTCTCATCTGAGATTTTCGCTCAGAACTCTAGCGTAACCTGCCGACGTCGATATACTATCGACCCTATGCTCGACTAGACCCTCTCCACCGAACAACTCGCCGAGCTGCGTGCCG
>JADNEJ010000558.1 GCA_016292295.1 Candidatus Thiodictyon intracellulare | reverse complement strand
CGGCGAAGCTCAGGCACAGTTGCTCGGGGTCGCGCTGAGCAACCATGGTCAGATCCACCTTGATCTGTCGGTGCAACACGATGGCGCCGCGCGCGTGGCCCCAGCCTTCCAGGTGCAGAGGCGTCTCGGCCCTCTGTCAGCCCTGGCCAGCCTCGCACCAAGCGGCCCCGCGCATCAGGCGTTCGACGGCTTTCTTGACCCCTTTAGTCATCTGCAACTTGAACAGATACGGGGCGCCTTCTTGTTCCGCCCATGCCATATTGGCTTGCGTGCCTTAGTCGCTGTCACTGCGAATCAGGGCTGGCCAGTGCGCTCACGGCAGCCGTCCGAGCAATTCTCACAGCCCAGGCGAACTGTATTTGGAAGCCGTTTGGGGCCTTGATCATAATTCCGCCCACCTTGTTCAGTCCCGGCGTCGCCGTTCCCTTGCAAAATATGGTCTTGCGCGCGCAAACCCATATGGACGAGCCAGCCTTGGGCGGATTTTTGATCAAGGCTGCCGTTTGGTTACCGGCCTTCACCTCCACCTCCAAGATCAAGCGCAGACTCGAAAGGAAGTAGATGTGGTAGGTGTACGAGGGGCGGCCCAGCTTGTGTGGGTTATACCTCTTGACCGCCCCTTCCTGGTGTCCATAGAGCGGCTTGACCGTCGTGTCGGCATCCAGAATCCATCGCTCGCTCAGTAACGGCGCCGCGCAGTAACCTAGGTGATGTTGTAACCATTGCACCCCCTCGGCTTCGTCGATCTTGCCGAAATTGCGCCGGACCAAGTCCTGGCTGACCACCTAGCTCATCCCTAATAACGCGGGATTGATGGTGTCGCCCCGCAAGACGCTGATGTGCGCGTAGCGCTGGTGGCCGGAGAGGATTGACAATACCGTGGTGCCCAATGCATCGCGCGTGCTCGGCACATTGGGGCTGGTGAGTACCAATGGGCAACTATTCACCCAGGGGTCGAAGAGCCTATTCACTTGGAGGAATTCGGTGCAGAATGGCAACTGCCCGAGTGGGATGGCGATGGCCTGCGTGTCACACCTAACGTGTATCACGCTACGGCCTTGATCACAAATCCGCCCAAGGCCGGCCGGCCCATGTGGGTTTGCGCGCACAAGACTATGTTTTATCAGGGAGAGGCGACGCCGGGACTGAACAAGGTGGGCGGAATTATGATCAAGACCCCCTGCCACTGAAGATGTCCACGGGGACCGGGCCGGGGCCGGGGCCGGAGCCGGGGCCGGAAAACGGCGCCAGCGCCGTTGTTTCGGTTTCACCCGCTGGGTGAAGAATAAGATCCTTCATACGCACCTTATTTCATATATATTTCATAATTTTAAATCAGATCGCGCAAGGTCCAACTGCTCTTTCTAGTATCTCGCGATGGAATTGCTCGGACTATTTCCTGCTAGGCCGCCAGCGGCTTTCCCTGGTATGTCCAGCGGAAAAGCTTGGCCTTCATCTCATTGAAGTAGTCGATGAATTTGTTGATCTTATCGCATAGATCTTCGACCGA
>JADNEJ010000006.1 GCA_016292295.1 Candidatus Thiodictyon intracellulare | reverse complement strand
TGTTCAGTCCCGGCGTCGCCGCTCCCTTTCAGAACATGGTCTTGCGCGCGCAAACTCACATGGGTCGGCTGGCCTCGGGCGGATTTGTGATCAAGGCCCTCGCGCACGCCGATCTCATGCGCTATTCGAGCACCTGGTGGTGCAGCGCACCTTGGCTCCGGCCAGCGTGCGCCTGATGTACAACGGCATTCGCTTCCTCTACCTGAAGGTACTCGGTTGGCTGACGGTGGATCTGGAGGTGACCTTACCCAAGCGCCCGCAGCGCATCCCGGAGCTGCTCACGCGCGGCGCGGTCGCGGCCATCCTCGCCGCCTGCGATGACCCGCGTTACCGCACCATGTTGACGGTCTGCTATGGCTGCGGACTGCGCCTGAGCAAAGTGCTGGCCCTGCGGGTCAAAGATATCGACGGTGAGCGCCGGTTGCTGCGCATCGCCCAGGGCAAGAGCGCCAAGGACCGCCTGGTCCCGCTCTCGCCGACCCTGTTGGCGCAGCTGCGCACCTATTGGCGCTTGTATCGGCCGGACGATTGGCTGTTCGCCGGGCGCGGCAGGATGCCGCTGTCGCCGACCGGCTTGCAGAAGGCGTTCACCGACGCCAAGCGCCGGGCCGGCGTGACCACGGTGGGCGGGATTCATCGGCATGATGTAACAACTGAAAATAGTTATCGAATCAATTTGTTACGCAGAATCTTGCGGAAACTCAGTGCGATGCGGGCGAGTGGGCGCTGAGATCTCCCAGATTTCGGTGAGAAACCCAGCTGCCGGGGCTGGCTCAGAATCGGAAAGTCGTAGCCAAGTCACTGAATAAATAGCCATGCGCGTTTGCTACATAATGCCGGGATTCATTGGCTGCGCCACGCCTATGCCACCCATCAATTGGCGGGCGGTTTGTCGGTGGAGCGCCTGCGACGCTTGATGGGCCACCGCAGCATCCAGACCACCATGCGCTATGTCCATTGGCTGCCTAGTGACAGTGAGGGCGAAGGGACGGCCTTGATCACAAATCCGCCCAAGGCCGGCTAGCCCATGTGGGTTTGCGCGCGCAAGACCATGTTCTGCAATGGAGCGGCGACGCCGGGACTGAATAAGGTAGGCGGAATTATGATCAAGGCCCGAAGGGCCCTTGGATCTGATTGCGCAATTGAGAGTGAACCATGGCTAACGCGACTTTAGCCATTTTTGCAGTTGGGCGACGGCTCCGCGCGTGACGCCACGGCGGGGCCGACGCGTGCGCTGAGCAAGGGGGTTGCGGCGGCCGCTCGTCGCGGCTAGGCGGCACCCACCAGTGGCCGTGGCACGCGGAGACACACAGGGGAAAGGGCAGGCGGGGCATCAACAGTGTATGTTCCAAGGTCAACCAAAACACCGGACGTATCCAAGGATGCCCCTCCTGCTAGCTTCGATTGTACCGACTCTGCTGCCCTTTGCGCCGCAGTTCACCGCGCCGACCTGGCGCCATGTGCAGGTGCAGGTCTTGGTGACCGGCACGCTGCTGGCCCAAGGCCCGCGCACGGTGGCCG
>JADNEJ010000476.1 GCA_016292295.1 Candidatus Thiodictyon intracellulare | reverse complement strand
TACGCCGGTGGGCGGCACGCAGCTCGGCGAGTTGTTTGGTGGAGAGGGTCTAGTCAAGCATAGGGACGATAGTATATCGACGTCGTCCGGTTACGCTAAAGTCATAAGCGAAAATCTCAGATGAGACGTGTATATCTCAGGACCATGAATCCGCAGGCCTATGAGCAGTTGCTGGCTAGCGACGCGGGTCTAGACCTGCTCGACTGGTTCCGCCAGACGCTGCGCCTTGGGCTCACCCATGAGCGAGTGCGGCTGCAGGAGCCGAGCTGCGTGATCCTTACCGAGGGCAGCAGCGCCTGGCCCTTCGTCGCCGCGATCATTAAGGAAGAACTGACGCATTTTGCCCAGCCCCCGCGCCTGGTCCACAGCGACCGGCCCTATGTCACCGTCTCCCAGAGGCTCGCCATACTCTCGGCCCTGCAGGCGCGCCTCACCGCGTCTCAGACCGGCCTGCGGACCGAACTGCCGGTCTTCATCAGCGAGCGTATCCACCCGCTGCTCGAACGCCGTCTGGAGGAGGTGGCCGAGCGCATCGCCGAACAGGTCGCGGTCGGGCTCTTCGGCGAGGGGATCGCGCCTATCCTCACACGCTTCCGCCGGGAGGGCGGCTCGGTCGCCGCGCTCAAGGCGCAGATCGCCGCCCAGGCCGTCGCCTTCCAGCCTCAGATCGAGACCATCGTGACGGGCCCGATCGCCCGGGTCTTAAGCGGTGTGGCCGCCGACACGACCGAGCTGATGCGTGACTGGTACCGCCGCCACCGGCTCATCTTCGACGCGGGACTCACCCACGAGGACCGGGCCATGACGACGGGGACCGGGCTGCGCATCGCGGACCCGCGCATCTTCGCCGAGATCCAGAAGATCCAGAACGTTGTTTTCGCGCTGTCTACCACAATAGTCGCGGTGCTGGCGGCCGTCATCAGCGGCGGGGCCGGTACGGCGCTGATCATGGCCGGTCGCATGGGCTTGCTGCTTGGTGCACTGATCGGCCTCATTGCGGGTGGGCTGGTCCTGGCCTATGGTGTGGAAGAGGCCAGGCGCCGCACCGAGTCCCGGGAGGGTATTCCCCGCTGGCTCATCGCCCGCGCACTGACGGACGAGAAGATCGCCGCCCTGCGGGCCGACATCAAGGCGCAAGTCGCCGAGAAGGTCCGGGCCCAGGCCGATAGCGCCCGTGCGGCATTGGAAGACCAGATCCGGCACCAGGTCGAGCAGGAGATCGATAACCTGTTGGCGATCAGCCACTTTCTGTAGGCCGATCGACAAGCTTCCCTGCACTTCACCCACAACCGCGTGATGCCTGAAGAGGACTGGTGACAATGTTGAAATCAGCGCTGTTCAAAGGCAATACCCGACTGCAAGGTTGCACGATCGCCAACGATAAGCACATCGTGAAAGGAAATAAGGGCGACTAGAATCGGCCAGCCGGGCAGCAGCAGCGCCATCAGCAGTCTCAGTAGGATCTGCGACCCCAGCACCTCCGACCAGCGCCCCCGACTCAGGACCCGGTGGTCACGCTCAAACCGGGG
>JADNEJ010000205.1 GCA_016292295.1 Candidatus Thiodictyon intracellulare | reverse complement strand
GGCTCCTACGCTACCGGGCCAGGGACGGGATTTCATGCAGCCTTACCGGAAGGACGCAGCGCATCTCCGACGCCGATGCCGCCCAGGGCCGCGACCGCTCGCTGGGTGCCTCGCTCGACTATGGATTTCGTCATGCCTTCACGAACGCCAAATTGCCGGTCATTGCGCTGCTGCACCTGTTTCAGGGGGTGGGGTATGTACGCGTACTCGCAGCAATGGGAAAGATCGCCGACCACGCGCTGCCGGAACTGCAAGGCCAGGACCAGGACCGGCTCACCGCGCTCTTGAACCGCGCCACCGAGACCGGCCTGCTGACCCTGCTCGGCGGCACCTGGTACGGAATCCACTCGGCCCTGCCCTGGTTCCTACGCCAAGTCTTCGGGCGGTACTGTGACAGTGAGGACGGGCGCTCAGGGGCCGAGAGGGCGCTGTGCGCCTGGGTCGAGGCGGTTGTGGCGCTGGGCAATTACTACCATAACCAGTTTGGCGAGGGTAACCGGAAGGTGATCCAGTTCCTGGTGCTGGAGGAGGCTAACCTGCTGCACGCACGCCGGTTGGCCCGTAGACAGGGCTGGTGGTCGCCGGTCATCTCCGCTATGCAGGGGCTGCAGAGCCTTTACGCATACCAGGAACGCGAGGCTGAATGGGCCAGGCTGGCGGCAGAGATCGTGTCGAACTATATGCACGGCAGCAGACACGCCCGTCCCGGGCCAGGAGGACGGCTACGGCTTGATCTTTGCCGGACAAACGGGTCGCTTGGGACCGGCTCCAGACCACCGAGGCACTGGGACTGCCGGGTGCCTCCACGTTCACAACCGGTCAGCGCAACAGCATCCGCACCTTGGGGATCTCGCTTGCGGGACTGGGCCATATCTTGCGCGAGCGGGCAGCGGCAACTGCGTGGCCCGGCACCAAGAGACCATTAGGCATCTTCGGCATATCGGTGACGACACCGCCGAGGCCATTGCGCACTCCAACCTCGGCTACGCCTACATGGAGATCCCCGCCGTCCGCGACCTGGACGCCGCCGAGTCCGCCTACCAGCGCAGCCTGGATCTGTCTGATCCGCAGAATACCTTGAACCGCTCTAAGTGCCTGCAAACAATTAGTATGGTGTATCAGGACCGCTTTGAAGAGGCCCGCCGTCAGGGCGGATCGGAGGTGGCGCTGCAACTCCACGCCCAGGCCGCGGTGGCCCAGTATCGGCAGGCGTTGGACCTTTGCCCCGCCATCACCGCACGCGGGCCGCTGCACAACAATTTGGGCCTCTTATATACGGCCCTCGGCCAGACCGAGCGCGCCCGCGAGCACTACGAGCAGGACGTACAGATCTGCGAGCAGACCAGCGACCGCTACGGCACCGGACAGACGCGCGTCAACTTGGCAATCAAATATACACGTCTCATCTGAGATTTTCTCTCAATACCCTAGCGTAACAGGCCGACGTTGATATACTATTGTCCCTATGTTCGACTATAACCCTCTCCACCGAACAACTCGCCGAGCTACGTGCCGCCCACCGGCGTACGCGCG
>JADNEJ010000423.1 GCA_016292295.1 Candidatus Thiodictyon intracellulare | reverse complement strand
CAAGCGTTTCTTTGCGATCCCACGCATCGCATCGTCTTTCATTTCACGCCTAAACCCTGTTCATGGTTGAATCAGATTGAAATTTTGTTCTCGATTTTGGCCCGCAAAATTATTCGACAGGAAAATTTTCTTTCGGCCGAAAATCTATGTGATAAAATCAAAAAATTCATCGACTACTTAAATGAGACGATGGCCAAGCCTTTCCGCTGGATATACCAAGGCAAGCCGCTGGTAGCCTAACCGAAAATGGTCCGAGCGATTCCATTGCGATGTACTAGCCGCCGCTACGCCGGGTCATGTGCCTCGCCGCGTTCGTTCAGAGAGCCAAACCCTCAGGAGCATGACCCATGACCCGACCCCAACCCAAGGTCCTCATCCTCGGCATCGGCAACCTCCTCTGGGCCGACGATGGCTTCGGCGTGCGCGCGCTCGAGGAACTGGCGGCACGTTGGCGCTTCGGCCCCGAGGTCCAGCTGCTCGACGGCGGCACCCAGGGGATCTACCTGGTCGACCAGGTGCGCCGTGTGGATGTGCTGGTGGTCTTCGACGCGGTGGACTACGGGCTGCCGCCCGGGACCCTCAAGCGCGTGGAGGGCGCCGAGGTCCCGCGCTTCCTGGAAGCGCAGAAGATGAGCCTGCACCAGACGGGCTTGCAGGAGGTCATGGCGCTTGCCGACCTCCTGGGCGAGTATCCGGAGCACCTCCTCTTGATCGGCGCCCAGCCGGTCGAACTCGACGACTTCGGCGGCAGCCTGAGACCCGCGGTCAAGGCGTGCATCCCACCGGCCATCGATCTGGTCCTGCAGTATCTAGCCGGGCTCGGGATCACCGCGGAGGCCGTCGTCGGCAAGGGCGCGGACCACGCAGAGCCGCTGCCGTACCTACCCGACCCCGCGCTCTGCATCACGCGCTATGAGGCTGGCCGCTCCAGCGCGGAGGCCACCTGTCGCATCGGGGATTCGCGGGTGCCGGCGGCGCCGGGGCGCACCTGATGTGCATCGGCGTACCCATGCAGGTCATCGAGGCCGGTCCCTACTGGGTCTGGTGCCAGGGTACCGACGAGCCGGACTGGGTCGACACCCGTCTGGTCGGGGAGCAGCGCCCCGGCACCTGGCTCCTGGTCTTCCAGGGGGCGGCGCGGGAGGTCTTGAGTGAGGAGCGCGCCCGCCTGGTGCTGGACGCCCTGGCGGCCCTGCGCGCCGCGGCGGTCGGTGAATCATTCGACCATCTGTTTCCTGACCTGGTGGGGCGCGAGCCACAACTCCCCGAGTTCCTGCGCAAGCGCTAACCAAAAAATCGGGCAGTTGCTCACGCCAAGGCGCCAAGCTCGCCAAGAAATCCTGTGTGCGCCTGGGCTGGGAGTGCCTGAGCGCCCAGGCGGGCCTGATCTCGCGCCTGCGCCTGGATGCACGCCTGTTCGCGTCGCTATCACCGGTGCCGCCGGGACGGCGCGGCTCCAAGCCACAGAAGGGCCCACCCCTGGACAAGTTGGCCACGCGCCTGGCGGAGGCGCGCACGCACGGCACCGAAACCACGGTT
>JADNEJ010000084.1 GCA_016292295.1 Candidatus Thiodictyon intracellulare | reverse complement strand
CCGCGACGAGCGGCCGCCGCAACCCCCTGCTCAGCGCACGCGTCGGCACCGCCGTAGCGTCACGCACGGGGCCGACGCCCAACTACAAAAATGGCCAAAGTCGAGTTGGCAAGATCCACTCCGAAAGAATCATTGGCATAAAAATCGCGCGCAATTTAAATGAAAGCTTGAGTGAAATCCGCATAGATGCGCCAATCACGGACCTTGTTGGCATTAGCTAGAGTATTTCGCGACATCCCACCGTGAATGCCTATATTATAAAGCTTGCTCTTATTGGCGCGCAGACAGGTTTCAATGTCACGCAGATCCTCCCAGTAGGTCAGTTGCGCGAACGTCATACAGAGAAGTTGATCCAGGCATGTGAACGATTTGATCTTGTAATTGCCACTATAACGCTGCACGCTTTGCCGAAAGATCGACAGCGGAAGATGATCGGTAAATTGTGCTAAAACCAGTTTGCCTGCGTACATAAAGCCATCTGAAATTTCCTACTTTCAATAGCAGGCGTTATTCATCGTTTCGGTCATGTCATTCATTGCGCTCATCCCTGAGAGCGCGGACGGGACCCGGAGGTTTCAGCGGGCGAGCCTCAGCGTTGGCCTTGATCACAAATCCGCCCAAGGCCGGCTGGCCCATGTGAGTTTGCGCACGCAAAACCATGTTCTGCAAGAGAGCGGCAACGCCAAAACTGAACAAGGTGGGCGGAATTATGATCAAGGCCTTCAGCGTTGATCACGGCTAGCTGCGCCAGTATATAAATATCCACTAATAATAGCAGCATATTAGTTGTTTATTATATATCGATTTGAGCTCCTGCACGGGTACCTCACAGCAGACTATTACGGCCTAAATACAGCGGCTTAACGCTAATGCAGAGTCGGTTCGAAGTATAATCGAAGGTGACTAACCAATTGATTATAAAACCAAACGAGCCCGCATTCAATAGCGATCTCGATCTTGCCCGCTTTGGCGACGCAATTCCAAGCCCATTTTCCGGCGACCGCGCATGGCCAGGAGCGCTGTCGGTAGTTCATCCTGACGCTGCAGGTGATCGTGGCCCCGATCACCGCCTCGCGCACCTCGAATCTACTGCGGACGATCGCGACCTTGTTTGGTGTGCAGATCGCCCAGTCGCGGTATTACACCTTCATGGCTTTGGTTAAATTGCCCTGGACGTCGGTTTGAGAGACCCTGTAGCTGGCCATCCCCAACCCGCTGACCGCAGGGCACTTGCTCCTGGGGTTGGACGATTCGCTCAACCAAAAACGAAGACCGGGCACAAGGTGTTTGGCTGTCAGCGGACCTTTGACCACGCGGCCAAGACCAATCAGAGTCAGTATCCCTGGGCTCAGACCATCGTCACCGTCGACCTGCTGCAGGTGATTCATGGCCGCTGGTGCTGCCTGCCCTTGGCCTTCGCCTTCTATTTGCGCCGCCTGATGCTTCGTCCGCGCTGCATTCGGGTGCACGGCGTGGCACTGACTTTTGAAACCAAGTTTGCCCAAGCAGTCGCCCTGATCCGGCGACTGGGCGCCGTCT
>JADNEJ010000099.1 GCA_016292295.1 Candidatus Thiodictyon intracellulare | reverse complement strand
GAAGCGGCGCATCGGCAGTAGCACTCCGGCCATCGGGCGACCATCGGGGTTGATCTCTACAGTGTACCGGACCCACCGCCCCGACGGAGCCCCGAAGTCCGACAGGCTGCTAGGGCGCCGCCTTTGCCGCGGCCGCCTCCATCAGCGTCTTGAGTTCGCCCTTCGCGTGCAGTTCCAGGGTAATGTCGCAGCCCCCGAGCAGTTCGCCGTCGATATAAATCTGGGGAAACGTGGGCCAGTCCGCGTAGCGGGGAAGACTTTGGAGAATCTCATGGTCCTGCAAGATGTTGACATAGTCGAAGGGGATCCCGCACTCCTGGAGTGCTGCCGCGGCCCGCATGGAGAATCCGCACTGGGGAGACTGGGGCGTGCCCTTCATGTAGATGACGACGGGGTGGTTCTTGACCTGCTGGTCGATACGCTCCAAGACATCCATCAGTTACCTCTGTAAGTGGACTGTAAGCTGGAGGCAGAATATCGGGGCGGATGCGGAGTTTTCAACGCGCCCGTACCGCGTCGACCAGGGTGCCGCGGGAGCGCCGCCAACCAGCCCCCGTTTCCGCCGGGTTCTGGCCGGTAGGGTCCGCTGCGCAGACCAAAGGCCCAAGTCGTTCATAAGGCTCCTGGATAATCATCAAACACCGATGCCCCGCACCCTTCGCCAAGTCAGAACCTGCAGGTACCGAAAACGATGAGCGACAACGCCGCAGCCGACTGCCGGGTGTGTGGACATTCTCAGGGCAACCGTCTGCACTAGGTGCGCGAAACCATATACGGTGTGCCAGGTGCCTTTGTCTACCTGGAGTACGCAGCCTGCGGGTGCCTTCAGTTGCAGGATATCCCGCCGGATATGGCCGCCTGGTACCCGGCCTACTATTGCTCCTACGGCCGGGCGAAGGTGCGGACGCTCCCCCGCCTGGCGGCGCCGGCTCAAGGCCCTACGCACACGGATGCTGCTGGGTGCCTTCGGGCGCGGCGGCCGGTGGGTCGGTCGGCTCCTGCCGTTATCGCCCTACGGCGACTGGCTGCAGCGGCTGCCGCTCGGCTTCGACGCACGCATCTTGGATGCCGGCTACGGCTCCGGTCACCTGCTCTTGCGCCTGCAGAGAGACGGATTCTGATCGCTGCGCGGTCTGGATCTCTTCATTGCCGAGACACTGACCTATCTCGGCGGCCTGGTGGTGAAGAAAGAGCCGCTCGCGAACCTTGGGGGCGAGTTCGATCTGATCATACGGCACCACTCATTCGAGCACATGGATCGGCCACGGGAGGTGCTCTCGACACTGGCCGCGCATCTTGCGCCGGACGGCCGGCTGCTGATTCGCATCCCGCTCGCCGGCAGCTGCGCCTGGCGCAAATACGGCGCCTTCTGGGCCAACCTGGATGCCCCGCGGCACCTCTACCTGCATACCCCGACTAGTCTCGCGCGCTTAGCCGCAGGGGCGGACATGACGATCGAGTCCATCGTCTACGACTTACAGTATACACGTCTCATCTGAGATTTTCGCTCAAGACCCTAGCGTAACCGGCCGACGTCGATA
>JADNEJ010000243.1 GCA_016292295.1 Candidatus Thiodictyon intracellulare | reverse complement strand
CGCCGTCTCGCCCTGGCCGTCTCTGGCCGAGGTGATCCGCCAGCGGCACCAAGGATTTCAAGCCCCACCGTTGCCCTCACCAGCCATCTGCTCGGGGCGACTCGCTACAGCTACTTGGCAACCAGGGGGGCTAAACGGTTACCAGCGTCGAGGGTCCGCTGATTGGGAGTGACCTACTCAGAAGAGACATGCGCACTGACCGAAATGGGTCGCCAGCGGTCCGATTCGGTCCATGGGTCGGTCACGCACCGAGCGGCTCCGCCCGGTGATCTTCCTTTGGCTCCGCAAGCTTCCGCTCATGTGCCGGTCAGTTTCTGCAGCACCGCGGGATTGGTCAGACGGAAGCATTCTTCGGCCAGCCGTCGCTGTCCGCGCCGCGTCGGGACGCAGGTGCTGTGTGTGACCGAGTGCTCGCGTTGCGGGTCTTTGGCATCCTGCAGCACCGCCCCCAAGCGTTTATTCGAGGCGATATCGGCCGGTTCGACAAAGACGCGGTAGGGCAGGTCGACGCCTTGGTACTTGATAGCAATGGTGCCGTCCGAGTAATCGTGGACCCGGACCCGGTTGTGCGGCAGTCCCTTCGCCAGCTCGGTCAATTCCAGCAGATAGACGACCCGATCGTGCTGCTGGGTGAGGCTGTTGGAGACGGTGCGCTCCTTCCGCCAGCTCAGGATCTCCTCCAGATCGTCAAGCTCAGTCAGCGGCCGGTGCAGGTCTGTTGCGTTGACGGGCGCCTGGACGAACTTGGCGTTGAACCGCTCCATAAAGTCGGGCTTCATCAGGCGGCCGGTGGCATCGTCGATGTAAGCCAGTAGCGTGCGCGCCGAGCCGCGATCCTCGAACCAATGGTGGTGCGAGCCGTCGATCTGGATCAGCTCCCCGAGATAGTCGCACCGGTAGCGCGGCTGGTGGACCGCGGCGTGGTGGCGTTGCTGGCAGCGGCGCCAGAGGTCGGCTTGCATGAGCCATTGGCCCAGCGCCCCGTAGGCCGCGATCAAGCGGCACAGATGCCGGGGCGTGATCTCCAACTGCAGACTGGCGGTGACCTGGGTGAGCCGACCTTCGCCCACACGCTGTCGATCGCGGTCAAGATGTCCAGTTCGGACGCGCTCATGGTGAGTAAACCCGTCTTCGTCGGTCGCACGGCGCAGGCCTCGCATCTCGGGAACGATGTCCCCGAGATGGGCACGAGCCGTGCGGGCGGGCATTTCTAAATTGCGCCTACACTTTCATGGCCGATAATGTATATTATGTAAATTTATGTCAGGCAGGCGCAGGATTTCGTCCTGGCTATACAGACGTAATACGGCCATCCGTTTCAGGCTCGACGGTCTGTTTGCACAACGTATAGGCGACCCGGCCAGCCCCGGTCTTGATGGTCATCCATCCGTAGACCCGGTGTCGGAGCCTTGGGGGCGGTGCCGCTAAGCTTCTTGCCAGTGGCCGCGACGCAGGCAGCACGCGCCGCGCGCTTCGTCTCGTACTCGGCTTGCTCACGCGCGAAGCGCTCGGCGGCCCGCGCCGCAATCTTAGTCTTGGCGGCGG
>JADNEJ010000384.1 GCA_016292295.1 Candidatus Thiodictyon intracellulare | reverse complement strand
CAGTGTACCGGGCCCGCCGCCCCGACGGGGCCCCGAAGTCCGACAGGCTGCTAGGAGGTCTTGCCATGCTTGAAGTCATGATGGCCCTGGGCAGCTACCGCTTCGGCCTCAGCACCGCGGTCTATCAGGAGCTTTCGCGGCAAGCCGCCTGGCGCTGGCCCGAGCAGGAACGCATCGGCGCCGCCTCGGTGCGTCAGTTCGTGGGCCGCGGTGAGACCACCATCAGGCCGACGGGGACAAGGGCAAGCCCCTGCTCCTGGTCGACGGCCGCGGGCGCGTCTGGAGCTACTGGTCACTGCTCTCGCTGCAGGAGACCGAGACCAACCACCTGACCGACGGTTCCTCGCTCAAGATTGCCTTCACCGCCCAGCTCGGATACTACGGCGCCGAGGCGCCCGACGGGGTGGCCGCAGACGCCAGTGTGGTCGGCGCCGTGCGAGGGATCCTGGGGCTGCTATGATCAGCTACCAAACCAGCGACGGCGACATGCTCGACGACCTGTGCTGGCGTTACTATGGCCGCCAGTCCGGCGCCGTGGAGCTGGTCCTGGGCGCCAACCCGGGGCTTGCCGACCGCGGTCCCGTCTACCCAGCTGGCATCATCACCTTACCGGACCTGGCTGCACCGACCGCGACGGGGCCGGTGCGGCTGTGGGACTGAGGCCCTCAGCCCTGCAACTGGCGCTTGGTCGCCGTTTCGATCCGCGTGATCGCCTGCATCTGGAGGTCGCTCGTGCGCTGCAAGGTCCGGGCGGTGCTCGTGAGATCGTGCAACAACTGCAGGTCTACCAGGACGTGCTTGCCGTGGTCCAGATCCAGCGCGTGAATCCGCTCGATCGCCGCCGCCGGGTCGCCGCTGTCACCGCCCTCACGGCGTACCCAGTCGGCGAGGATGGCGCGGTTGTGGGTGAAGCAATCGAGGCTCAGCGTGTGGGCCTTGCGGTCGATGGCGGCTTCGACGGCGGCGAACAGCGGGGCCGCCGGGGGCAGCAGCAGCGGCCGAGCGGCCGGCGGGGGTGCGAGTGCCGTCGCCTGTCCCTGGTAGTCCATCCCCAACAGCCAGAGCCCAGGACGATAACCGCGCACGCGCCGGCCCACGATCAGGGAGCGCGCGCCTTGCTAACCCAGGTCGTAGACGATCATGCCGACCCGGGCGCGCTCGGAGAGGCGCGGGGCCTGCGGGTCGATCCCGAGACTGACCGCCAAGGCGTCCATCGCCACGAACAGCGACGGGCGCCGGGCGGGTGGGGTCGTGGCCAGTTGCTCATCGAGGTAGGCGCGCACGGGGCCGGTCCAGGGGTCTTCGAGGGTGGGGCGGGCGGGACCGTGCGGGAGCGGGGCCTGGGTGGCTGCGTCTATGGCCGCGCGCTCCGTCGCGACGAAGTCGCGTCGGGCCTCTCGGCCCTTCGCGTTGTTCTCGACCATCGCCAGTTCCTTGGCCATGTCGAGGGTCAACAGGTAGTCTTTCGAACGGCGGTCTCCGCCACGGCCATTGATTGTGTCCTTCCGGCAAGGCTGCATGAATTCCGAGCGCGGTTCCGGTAGCGTGTGA
>JADNEJ010000366.1 GCA_016292295.1 Candidatus Thiodictyon intracellulare | reverse complement strand
ACGATGGCCAAGCCTTTCCGCTGGACATACCAGGGCAAGCCGCTGGCAGCCTAGCTGGAAGTAGTCCGAGCGATTCCATCGCGAGGTACTAGTGGTTGCTCGGTACCTCACCGTCGTTCAGGAACCCCCGCAGTTCACGGTGGAAGTGGTCCGGCCACTCGATCATCGGCATGTGCCCGCAATCATCGAGCAGCACGGTGCGGCAGTCCGCAAGGCGCTCGGCCAGGGCCGCGACCCCGACTGGCGGCATGATGATATCACGGTCGCCGCTGAGCAAAAGGACGGGGGCGGTGATCCGCGCCAGCGCGGTGACGAAGTTGGGGCTGGCCGCATCGATCGCGACCTCCATGGCACAGAGCGGGTCGGTGTTCAGGAACTCGCGCACCCCTTCGCTGACGATCGCATGGTCCGCCGGCAGTTGCCGCAGGAAGGCCCCGGCCAGGATGCGGCTCATCGTCGGGTCCTGGCCGACCCAGTCGATCCAGGGCTGCCATTGCCCCGGCCAGGGCCGCGCCATGGCAAACCAGGGGCGCCACCAGGGCAGGGTCATGTTCATAAAGGTATGGGTCTGGGTTAGGGCCGTCTGCTCCAGGTCGTTGCGCGCGGTGCCCATGCTGCTCAGCACCAGGCGCCGCACCCGCCCCGGCCACTGGGCGGCGATGGCGACCGCGACGGCAGCCCCGTAGGAGTGCCCGACCAGGTCGAACTGCGTAAGCCTCGACTGGTCGGCGAAGGCGATGATGAGCCGCGCAAGGCCCTCGGTGGTGATCTGCGGCTCGCGCGGCGGGGTCTCGCCGTGGCCGGGCAGATCGATGGCGTGGACGTTACGGATATCCGCCAGGGAGTCCAGGGTGCCCTGCCAGTGGCTGGAGCAGCCCCGCCAGCCGTGGATCAGGAGGAGCGGTGTGCCGCTCCCCGTCTGGCGATAGGCCAGGGGGCCGCAGGGCAGGGTCGTGCGTTGCAGGGAGGTGAGTTCCATAAGGTAAGAGGTCCGCAATAGTGGGTGATGGTCTTGGCGTTCATTGTAGGGTTGAGCGCCCCGGCCGTGTCGCCGGATCAGGGGCCGGATAAGGCGCCGCGTATTTGGTGGTGGTGAAGACGGTGAAGCTCGCCCCGTCGCGCCAGGCGTCCGCGGGTAGTCCGGCCTTGCGCACCAGGTAGGACAGGGTCTCTTCCCGCGTCCACCCCTGCTCCGGCAGGAATACCGCCCGGTGCCCGTCCTTGCTTAGGACTATCCCTTGCTCGCCGACCAGGAACGCCTCCCAGGAGTAGATGTGGTGCGGCGGTGTCAGTACACTGACCTCCACCTCCAGGTCCTTGAGCTCGCCGGGCGCCACCGGGTTGAAGCGCGGGTCCCGGCGGGCGGCGTTGGCGATGATCGCACGATAGAGGGGTTCTCGCGGCTCGATGGCGCCGATTAAACCACTCAGTTCAAAATGAATTTTGAGTGTGACGAAGGCCACGGCGGGGGCGCGCAACTGGAGCGTCGCGAGGAACGTCTGGCGACGGTTGCCGCCGCCAAGACCAAGATTGCGGCGCGGGCCGCCGAGCGCTTCGCGCGTGA
>JADNEJ010000079.1 GCA_016292295.1 Candidatus Thiodictyon intracellulare | reverse complement strand
TCGCGCGCAAGACCATGTTCTGCATGGGAGCAGCGATGCCGGGACTGAACAAGGTAGGCGAAATTTTGTGTTTATGGGGTACCGAGACGGAATAGGGACGGAACAGCCTGCGTGCGGGGCGTTTTGCCCTGTTCGTCGTGTCGCTCAGCGTGCGGCCGTCGACCCCTGCCCCGGGTCGGCCCCCGGCTTCACCAGCGGTGCGCAGCTTCGCCATCCGCCGACGGATGGCGCCGTGTAGGGGCGTGACAGCCGCGCGCTCGACGACGCCCCTCCAGCCTGACCAGCCGCCGACGGGATCGGACTTGACCCGGACCTTGGCGCCCATCGCCAGTTGTAGCCGGGCGGCCGTCCAGTTCGAGCTTGCGCCGGCCATGCTACTCGACCGCGTAGCTGTTAGAATATCTCAAGCTCTGGGTCGGCGTAGGGGATGATCTAGCTGAGGAAGGCATAGGCCTGGACGAAACCCCAAAGCCAATCCAGCAAACGCCTGCCGAGTCTCGTCGTCGGGAGGCTCACCGAAGCGATCGACGGCTGATCGAAGCTGTTTCTCCATCGCGGCGTGGTCAGCAGGAGCCTGGCGCTCCGGCGCCCGATAGAAAACCCGAGCGAACGCCTCGACCTCCTGCCGGTGGTAGACCGGTGCCTGGTCCAATTCGTGTTTTAGCCGGTTCAGGATGGCAAGGTCCGACGCTTGTTCAAGGTCCGCCACATCCAAATAGGGCTTGAACGCCTTGTAGATGTCATCGGTCTCGTTCACGAAATTCAGCACGAAGGGGGCGTCCTTGCCGAGCAGGTTGCGATTGAGCCGAGAGAGGGTCTGCACCGTACAGCCTGTACGCCGTCCAGGCGCTTGTCGACATACATGGCGAGCAGCTTGCGCTGATCGAAGCCGGTCTGATACTTGTCGGCGGCCTTGATCACAACTCCGCCAAAAGCCTGTCGGCCCATGTGGGTTTTTGCGCGCAAGACCATGTTCTGGAAGGGAGCCGCGACATCGGGACTGAACAAGGTGGGCGGAATTATGATCAAGGCTCTTGTCGGCGACCAGCAGGAGGTTGTAATCGCTGGAGTCGAAACGCTCGGGCAGCGCCGCCTCGCCGATCGGCTTGCCGGTCACGCAATCCGGTATTCATCCGCGGCCCAGCGTAGTCCTGATCGGTCTTGTTGTCGTGCACGGTGCCGCTGAAGGCCACCAGCGGGCGTACATCCGGCTAGCCCTGGGCGGTGATGTACCGTTGGAAGGCCAGCATGTAGGGCACCGCATGCAGGCGCGAACTGGTCATGACCATGGCCTTGGCCAGGCCCTGTAGGCGCCGCATGACCTGCCTGTGGAAGTGCTCCACCATGATCGCCGTCTTCTGCTCGATGTTGTGCTCGTGCAGGCTCATGTAGCGCGCCAGGGCCTTCGCCGTCTTACGTTCCGGGAAGGCCGGATCATCGGCGACCGTCTTGAGCAGGCGGTAATAAACGTCATAGGTCGCGTATACTCAGCTAATGCCAAATTTTCGGTTTCTTCACCGATCAGTTATTTCAAAATTCTCCGTCAGCAAGGAGCGCAAATCGCCCTGGTACTCACCCG
>JADNEJ010000498.1 GCA_016292295.1 Candidatus Thiodictyon intracellulare | reverse complement strand
ACTTTGAAATAACCGGTCGGTGAGGAAACCAAAAATTTGGCATTAGCTGAGTATACTGATCGAGTCGGGTCTCGATCCCATCCGCTCGCAGCTCTTCCGACAGTCTCAAAACGCGCTCCCGGTGCTCCGGTGAGTCGTAGCTATAGCTGATGAAGACGCGCGGTGCGCTGCCCATGCCTTGCGATTCCTGTCCGACGCTAAGACTGACGGATGAAGACGCTACTCCGCCTCGAAATCCACCTTGTCGTAAATCTCCCGCATGGCCACTGCGCACGCGATGGACTCAAAGAGGACCTCGCCATCCATCCCTTCCATCGCGTCGAGCAGCCAACGACCGTCTGGTTGGCGGGCATAGACCTCCACCAAGGGACGGTCCCGGTTCACCAGCACATACTCCTTGATGCTCGGCAGCCGGCGGTAGATCGATCGCGAACTTCCCGCCGCGGTCATAGGCCTCCGTGGAGCGGGAGAGGACTTCGACGATCAGGGCCGGGTTAATGAGCATATTGCGCCGCTAGTCATAGAAGCGGGGTGCTTCGCACAGGACCACCAAGTCCGGATAGGTGCCGGCGTTCGCCGCTTGGATACGCACGCGCATGTCGCTCAGGAGGGCGTGGCAGGGTCGATCCTTAAGCTTCGCCCGCAGTTCGCTTCCCAGGTTGAGCACGATCAGATTGTGATTAAATGAGGCGCCCATCATGGCGAACACCTCGTCGTCCACATATTCGTGCTTGACCTGCGCCTGCGCCCGCTCGGTTGCGAGATAGTCCTCGAATTGGTAGCCAGATTTGGTCTTGAGTGACACGGTGATCCTCCGGTGGAACCGCCGCGAGTATAGCCCGGAGTGGGGTCTGGGCGCCCGGCCGTGGGGACGACACCAGGCTCGCGCGCAGCAGGGCGGTCGCAACGCGAGGAGAGTCCTCGATGCGGCCTGGTCGTAGCCCGGATGGAGCGTAGCGCAATCCGGGGACAGCCTCGATGACACGCGAGATATCAACGACTTGCAGCGAAGACATGGATTCAGCTGTGCTCTATCCAGGCTACGGCTGCTGGGCCTTGATTACAAATCCGCCCAAGGCCGGCCGGCCCATGTGTGTTTGCGCGCGCAAGACCACGCAAGACCATGTTCTGCAAGGGAGCGGCAACGCCTGGACTGAACAAGGTGGGCGGAATTATGATCAAAGCCCGGCTGCTGCATCTCCCCCCGTTTTCGCTTAACCTTATCGCCGCCGACGAACAGTCGCCGCGCCCACCTCAGGCCCGGACGCGCGACCGCCTTTCCGATTCATCCGAACTGGACGCTACCCCATGCAGGTCGACGTCTCGCTCGCATTGACGGCGGTCGCCGTCATCCTAGCAGCCTGTCGGACTTCGGGGCTCCGTCGGGGCGGTGGGTCCGGCACACTGTCAGGATCAACCCCGATGGCCGCCCGATGGCCAGAGTGCTACTGCCGATGCGCCGCTTCCACCCGATAGACCGCGACACTGCCTTGCTCCTGCCGCTGTCGTTGCAAGACTGGTTGTCCAAGGGCCATCTGGCACGCGACGTGGTCGAGGTGGTGGAAGGCTTGGATCTGAGCGTGCTGGTGC
>JADNEJ010000284.1 GCA_016292295.1 Candidatus Thiodictyon intracellulare | reverse complement strand
CAAGGGTATGAAAGTTCCGAGGTCCTGCCAACCCCTTCGACGCTTATGACCGACTTCCACGCTTTGCATTGGGCGGATTTATGATCAAGTCCGCCGGCGACCACGGTCCGTCAGGGCCTCTCAGTCGGACTCATGTGTCGCCACGTCCAGCCACACTCCGGGTCAGCCATCGCGGCAGCGAGCCCCGCTTGCAGGTGCGCTAGCAGGCCGCTGCGGGCAAGTGCGCCGCGGCGGCGCGCCTCTTCGGCAACCGCCTCCATCAAGGCGGCCAGTTGTTCGTCGGTCGGTTCGTGCTCAATGTCGTTGAGGTCGAAATGTGCGGGGTCCATGGTCCGGTCCAGGTTGAGTCGCGTCGGCAGGTAAGATCGGCGAAGTGTAAAGTCACTCCCCCAGCCTCTCGCTGGCAAAGCAAACGGTTCTCAAGCGGCCCCACCGAATACCTCATTGAGGCTCCAGCACTCAAGCACCCGATCGGCCCAAGCCTCAAGCTCAGTCTCGCCGGCTTGCTCCAGGCGTTGCTCTGCCCATGACGGCAATGGACCAAATCGGCGGGTCAGCAGGCGGCGTAACAGCTTGCTCTCGCCTTGCTGCAACCCTTGTTGCACCCCTTGCTCTTTTCACTCCTACTCCTGGGTCCAGGTCTTGACTCGCTCGGCTAGCATGTCGTGGATCTCCTGCAATTCGTTGAGTTCGAAAATCTCGATGCCGGGTAGCCGGGCCGGGAGCAGCACGTGCTTGAGCCAGACGACGAAGGCGCGACGGAGGCTGGCGTATTCGGGGCCACCCAGCCAGTCGACCAGACAGCCGACGATCCGCTGGATGTTCTCGGGGGCGGGGGCATTCTCCAGCCGGAACAGGGCAGCAACGGCGTTGGACAGGCCCGCCAGGTCGGATTCGCGGTAACGCCGCTCTTCAAGTAGAAGATTAGCGGATTTGCAGCTGCCAACGCACCAGTTGGTCCGGAAGACTCGGGTCGATCATATCGGCCAAGTCAGTCTTGGCGGTCCAGGGGGCATCGCCGTTGTAGATGACGATGGGCAGGACGGCCGGCAGCGGTTCGCTCGAATCAATCTCCCCTGACTTGCGCAGGTCCTCCCAGAGCAGCCCGATGTAGGTCAGTAGCCGCACAGCCATGAAGGGGTCGGCGGCCTTGATCATAATTCCGCCCACCTTGTTTAGTCCCAGCGTCGCCGCTCCCTTGAATAATATGGTCTTGCGCGCGCAAACCCACATGGGCCGGCCGGCTTTGGGCGAATTTGTGATCAAGGCCTGCTGCTGCGATTGCGGCTACTGGACGCAGGCGCAGCCTGGGCATGGTGAGACCGAGGTCGAGTGGACGGTGGCACTGAGCGAGTGGCATCTGACCGGACCGTTGCTGGTGGCTTTCATCTGTGCCTTGCGCCAGCGCATGCGGCTGTCGCGGGTCCGTGAGTTTCTGTCCGAGTGGCTGGGGCTGGCGTTGTCGACTGCAACCATCAACCAGTGCCTTCACGAAGCCGGACGGGCAGTGGCCCCGGTGGTGGAGGCGGAGCGCTACGCGGCAGTGCGCAATGTCGAACTGCTCTCTGCGGATGAGACCAGTTGGAAAGAGCATGGTC
>JADNEJ010000654.1 GCA_016292295.1 Candidatus Thiodictyon intracellulare | reverse complement strand
AGACGTCGCGTCTTGGTCTCGCCGCGATACCACTGAACCGTGGTTTCGGTGCCGTACGTGCGCACCTCCTCCAGGCGCGTGGCCAACTTGGCCAGGGGTAGGCCCTTTTGCGACTTGGGGCCGCGCCGTCCCGACGGCACCAGTGATGGCGGCGCGAACAGGCGTGCATCCAGGCGCAGGCGCGAGATTCAGGCCCGCCGTCACCACGCGACTTTTGACTTTGCTCGAACATACCGCATCGCGGTACATCCCCTTGGCGGCAACGCGCGCGCCCTTGCACCGCTCCAGAGTCTCGTCCACCACTCCGAAGGGGACGTCGAACAGGCTAAGCTGCATCTTCTTGTCTCCGCCCCCGGCCTTGCCGTCGCCCTTCATCGCCTTGCGCACGGCCGAGAGGATGCTGGCGGGGTCGATGCGCTCGTGCACATGCAGACTGACGGTATCGATCTCGAAGTTGGTGCGCTCCGCCTTGCCGGCCCATTCGAGATAGGGCGATTGCAGGCGCTTCAATTCCTCCAGAGCGGCGCGCATCGCTTCGGCGTCGCCGCTCTGCCGCTCTGGCCAGTGCCGCGTCGATCAGTGCCTCGATGCCGGCGCGCTGGGGATCGAAGGCGAGCGCGGGGTCGAGGTGGGGGTCGTAGGCCCAGCGGGTCTTACCGGCCTCCGGGTCGGTGGCCGGTGTGACCATCCCGACCTCCGGATTGTTCTTGCGCTTGTCCAGGTGTCGGTAAGATATGACCTGGGTCGCCTCGTCGGCCGCCGGGCGGCCCTTCGGCTTGGGTGTTGCCGCGACACTGACTGATTTGACCTTGTCCGGCACGGCGGCAGCGGGCGGGGGCTTTTGGGTCTGAAGCGCAAAGCCATCGTCAGGCCCCTGATCACTGACCACTGACGACTGACCAGCGCGGCTGCCGGGCTGGTCCACCTGACCGTGCCGCCGCGCCCTTGGCCCTTGAGCAGCAGGCCCTGCGCAATCAACTCGGCCTGCGCCTGCCAATAAGCTTCATCCGTGATGGACCGTCCCTCGGCGGTGAAACGCAACTCGATCAGTCGCCGCAACGCCGTATTGCCGATGGTGGCGCCGTCGGCCGGCACTAGGGACAGCAGCAGGTCTGTCAGATGCGGTTGCGGGCGGTCGGATACGGCATTGGCATCATAGTCGGTAGACACTGGATCTTCCTGTTATTGAATGCCCAATCTTCTTCATCTAAGGCGCAAGCCTTGAACTCCAGGCGGGACGTGGCGATTGCGCCGGTTTCTCGTTCCCACGCTTTGGCTTGGGTGTTGGTTGTTTGTTGCCCTATATCGGCGTAATGGAGCCCTTCTTCAATAGCTTCGCCGCGACCCGGAAGAGGTCTGGCATATCCAATCGACCATCATTGTGCCGGAATATGACGCCGATACGATCGAGCGCGACGAACAATTCACGCTCGCCATGATGCTGCGCGTCGGGGAACGGTGGCAGGTAGGTGTTTTCCGCGTCGGCAATCAGACGGGCGACGGTCTCTCGACTTTGGCCATTTTTGCAGTTGGGCGACAGCCCCGCGAGCGTGACGCCACGGCGGTGCCGACGCGTGCGCTGAGCAGGGGGTTGCGGCGGCCG
>JADNEJ010000251.1 GCA_016292295.1 Candidatus Thiodictyon intracellulare | reverse complement strand
CGGAAAACTGCGTTTCTAGCCGAAAATAGTCTCTTTTTTGCGACAAAAGCCCGTCTCAGGGCCTCAGGCGGTGGCGCCGGTCGCTAAGTCCGACAGACTGATAGTCCGACGCCGTGTTCGGGGCGGGCCGTGTTCGGGGCGGGCGGTACCCCGGTTACACCAGGCAGGTGGCACAGGGCCAGGCAGGTGGCACAGGGATGGTCGGCAGGGGATCTTGCGGAGCCCCTGCCCCTATTCGACACGGACCGAGTGGTCGGTTGCCGAGGGATAGGGGTAGGGATAGGGCCTACAGGGCCAACAACTGCTCTGGACACTCATGCGGTGCCGACCCTGTGCGGCGCTCCCTTCCGCTTGCTGGGCCCCGTGCGTGGTTTCCAAGTCCCTACGCTGGGAAGGACTAGCTCAGCGAGTGCCGATCATGCGAAGCCGCGGCCCGGCAGGTGGATCGCATATGTGTGCACGAGCAGAGCGACGATCAGGACGGCAAACAGGATCGGCATCATCCACGTGGAGGGATTGACGACCAACCAGAACTTCCAATCGTCGTCCGGGTTCTTCGGCTTAGCGATGTTTTGGGACATTTGGAGTACCTCGATCAGTCTAGACTAGAACCAGGGCTTGCTGACGAACACCAGCAGGTGCGCAACGGCGGCCAGGCCGACAAAGGCACTGTAGGTCACCTTGAACTGCTCGTGGAACTCTTTTGCTTGCTCGGGGCTCATTGCATTTACCTTTATTGCAGCCTGTTTTTGCTCGGCCATCTTGGGTGCGGCCGGTCTCGGCTCGGCCATTCTGGGATCCGCCATCGGATTAACCTCCGGTCGGGTGTCTTGACGCTGCCGCTTTGCCATCAGCTATCAATCCATCGGCGCTGCGGGCGTTGCTACGACGACTCGCTCAGCCAGCCGGGACGACGGCCGGAGCGGGAGCAGCAATGGGCGCCACGACGGCCACCGGAGCAGCAACCGGCTTGGCGAAACCACGGCCGGGCAGATTGATAGCATAGCTGTGGACGAATAGCGCAATGATCAGAACGGCAAAAAAGATCGGCATCAGCCACGTCGAAGGATTGACGACGACCCAGAAGAGGTAGTCCGACTCGAGCGGCTTGTAGTCAGGAATGGAACGATGAAAAGGGGTGTTGGCCATTTGAATTTACCTTTGAATTAAGAGTCAGTGTATTGCGGAAGCGGAGCTTCAGAACCAGGGCTTGGAGGCGAACACCAGCAGGTGCGCAACGGCGGCCAGGGCGACGAAGGCAGAGTAGGTCACTTTGAATTGCTCGTGGAACTCTTTTGCTTGGTCAGGCGTCATGATAAATGATAAACCTCATATATATGAGTTGGTTGAAAACCGCTGCCGATCATTCGGCAGCGGGGCTGTGGCGGAAAGGGGGGAAACACTGCGTCGGCATGGGGCTCGCTCTAATCTGCCCCGAGTGCGTCATGCTGACCATGGGTGTCATTTTAGCCAGACAGTGCGGGATGTCAAATAAAATGTACAACCCAAATGAGTAGTGCCATAACATCGCATAATATCGACTTTTACCATTTTTGCAGTCGGGCGACCGGGCGACGGCCCCGCGCGTGACGCCACGGCGGTGCCGACGCGTGCGCTGAGCAG
>JADNEJ010000555.1 GCA_016292295.1 Candidatus Thiodictyon intracellulare | reverse complement strand
GTGTCGCGGTCCATCGGGTGGAAGCGACGCATCGGCAGTAGCACTCCGGCCATCGGGTGGCCATCGGGGTTGATCCAAACAGTGTACCGGACCCGCCGCCCCGAAGTCCGACAGGCTGCTAGGCCTGATCCCCGTCTGCACCTCCCAACGGCCTTAAGGCCCCGCCACGGCAATGGCCCATGGCGGTGTGGGCCGGGTGCACTGCCACTGCCACTATGGTGCGCAGTTCCTCGTGAAATTTCCGATTTATATTGATTATTCCGCCACTCCCTCGGTCAACCAGCGGGTGGCGGAGCGCCTGTGCACCTGCCTGATACTCGATGGCATCTTCGGCAACCCGGCGTCGCGCTCCCACGTCTTCGGGTGGGCCACCGAGGAGGCCGTCGAGGAAGCCCGCCGCCAGGTGGCCGAGCTGGTCAACGCGGACCTGCGCGAGATCGCCTGGACCTCCGGTGCCATCGAGTCCGACAACTTAGCGATCAAGGGCGCGGCCCATTTCCATGCGCAACGCGGGCGGCACCTGATCACCGTCAAGACCGAACACAAGACGGTGCTCGATCCCTGCCGCCAACTGGAGCGGCGCGAAGAGTTTGCGATCACCTATCTGGACCCCGAACCAAGCAGTCTACTCGATTTCAAGACACTCGACACGGCCCTGATGCCTGACACCATCCTGGTCTCGGTCATGCATGTGAACAACGAGATCGGCGTCATCCAAGACATCGCCGCCATCGGTGAATTGACCAGGGCACGCGGCATCCTGTTTCCATGTCGATGCCGCCCAGAGCACGGGCAAAGTCCCCATCGATCTGGCGACTATGCTGGTGGACCTGATGTCCTTTTCGGCCCACAAGACTTACGAGCCCAAGGGCATCGGTGCACTCTATGCCCGGCGCCAGCCGCGAGTGCGGATCGAGGCGCAGATGCACGGCGGCGGCCACGAACGGGGCCTGCGCTCCGGCACCCTGCCCACCCACCAGATCATCGGCATGGGCGAGGCCTTCCGCATCGTCCGTCTAGAGATAGTGCAGGAGAACGCGCGAGTGCTGGCGCTGCGCCAATGCCATGCCTTTGGAACGGACTCAAGGACATGGAGCAGGTCGTCCTGAACGCTGACGAGGAGCGGCGAGTGGCCGGCAACCTCAACGTCAGCTTCGCCTATGTAGAGGGCGAGTCACTGATCATGGCCCTGAAAGACTTGGCCGTGTCCTCCGGGTCCGCCTGCACCTTCGCCAGCCTGGAGCCGAGCTATGTCCTGCGGGCCATCGGCCGGGAGGACGAACTGGCCCATAGCTCTATCCGCTTCACCCTGGGGCGCTTCTCCACCGCGCAGGAGTCGACTACGCCATCGACAAGGTCCGCACCCAAGTGGAGCGCCTGCGCGTACTCTCGCCCCTGTGGGATCTGTACCAGTACGGGGTCGACTTGTGCTCGGTGCCGGCGCAGGATGCCATCAAGGCCGCGATCAATGATTACGCTGCCGCCAAGCGCAAGCCCGGCTAGCAGCCTGTCGGACTTTGGGGCCCCGTTGGGGCGGCGGGTCCGGTACACTGTCTGGATAAACCATGATGGCTGGAGCGCTACTGCCGATGCGTCGCTTCCACCCGATGGACCGCGACACTGACTTGCTCCTG
>JADNEJ010000110.1 GCA_016292295.1 Candidatus Thiodictyon intracellulare | reverse complement strand
CACCCGTGGACTGGACAACGTCCAGGGCGAGTCGACGCTGGTCTGCCTGGCGTGGCACCTGAAACGGATGGCCGTATTACGTCTGCAGTCAGTGGAACAACGCGAAAAACTGCGTTTCTAGCCGAAAATAGTCTCTTTTTTGCGACAAAAACCCGTCCAAGGACCTCAGGCGGTGGCGCCGGTCGCTAAGTCCGACAGGCTGCTAGGGCCGTCATGGGTCTTCGTCTTGCGGAGGCGAAGCAGTAACCAACCGGAGGTCGATGCTTCAGTGGACGGCCTGCCCGCGCCTCGTCCGGCTGATGGGCTTCCCGTGGGAGCGGCTTCAGCCGCGAGGATGCCACGGCAGAGCCTGCGAGGTTGCGTCGTGGCTGAAGCCGCTCCCACCGGGTTCCGGCCTGAGGTTCAGGGTAAGACCTCGACCTCCGGCTGGGCGGGTCGGCCTTGGTCAGCCCGTCACGCGGATATGGACGCACCGCCCCGGCCCCTGTATCCTTACAAACTACGTAGAGCCGACCGCAAGGGTCCCTTCCCAACGCTCAGACTCAAGACCTCAGGGTCAGTCAAGTCATAAGCGCCCGTAGCTCAGATGGATAGAGTACAGCCCTCCGAAGGCTGGGGTCACAGGTTCGAATCCTGTCGGGCGCGCCAAATGCAACGGGTTAGCCAACAAAAGCCGCTTCCGTCAGTGTTCCTGTTGTCTGGGTGTGTTCTCCCACCCCACTCAGGTGACTGCGAGGATTTTGTGGCTAACTACCTCCACCTCCAACGTCGGCACGGGCCTCGCGATCCGCTCGTGCTTAGCTGTGCTATGCGACCGCAAGACCGCTGAGAGGTCGCCCTTCGGTGCCCACGTGGGTTAGGCTTTAACACACCTGTGTTACACCCGGAGCCTTACCAATGGCCATGCCGAGCACCTCCTTTCGACTACCGCCTGAGACCCTCGACCGACTGCGCGCGCTGGCTCGTCCGGGCGAGTCGCTGTCTGGTGTAATCGTGCGCGCGGCCCTGGCCCTGGAAGCCTCGCCGGCACTGGCTCCGGCGGTCAACACCACCGACCGACTCAGCACCCTGCTGGCCCGCGTATCTCGCCTGGAAGGCTGTATTGCACCTGTAACACAGGCGTATAATGACTGTGGCGTATAATGACTGTGATACCCCTGCAACACAGGACCCTGCCGAGCCCGTTGCACCGGTATTGCAGGCAGCCCCCAGGGAAAGTACGAGCGCTGCGGTGCATGAAATCTTGATGATGGCCCTGGAGCAGGGGGTCACCGCCGTCCATCCCCCGCTGCCAGGGCGGCCGGTCAACCCCTAGTAGCAGCCTATCGGACTTCGGAGCCCCGTCGGGGCGGCGTGTCCGTTACACTGTTGTGATCAACCCCGATGGCCGGAGTGCTACTACGCCTTATCACTCGGCCATGCTGTTGGCGTTGCTGATCTATGGCTATGCCACCGGGCGTTTCTCCCGCCGCAAAATCCAGCGGGCTACATATGATTCGCTGGCGTTTCGCTTCATTGCCTGCAGCCTTCATCCAGACCACGACACCCTGGCGACCTTACGGCGCCGCTTCCGCAAGGCATTTGAAGCGGCCTTCGTACAGGTGCTGGAGGTCGCGCGGGAGAACCGGTTCAGTCGCTTCGGCAGCGTCTGCC
>JADNEJ010000165.1 GCA_016292295.1 Candidatus Thiodictyon intracellulare | reverse complement strand
CCGCCTAAGCGCTTCAGGCGGTGGCGCCGGTCGCTAAGTCCGACAGGCTGCTAGTGGTATATGGGCGCGGAGTCGGCGGTGCTGTGATGATGCGGTGCGTTCAGGAGGCGGACTATAGCATCGGCGGGCGGAATAATTCGGCACCGTGCGGCCTGAGCTTGTGGAGTTGTCCGGGTATACTTGCGGGCAACCGCAAGCCGTGCGTTACAACCCGGGCCCTCAGGCCCATCCCCGCCCATCGTTCAGAGCCCAGTGATGCCCAGTTCCGACAGTTTTGAAGACCTCTTAAAGCAGTTCAATCAGTCCCAGCCCGCCAAGCAGGCCGAGCCCAAGGTGGGAGAGAAGGTGCGCGGCACCGTCGTCTCGATCGGCGAGGACTGTGCCTTCATCGATCTTGGCGGCAAGACCGAGGGGCGGATGGAGTTGGCAGCCCTGCGTAACCCGGAGGGTGGACTCAAGGTCGCCGTGGGTGACCCGATCGAGGCGGCGGTCACGGGCAAGGATATCGAGGGCGGCTTTCTCATGCTGGGCAGCCAGCATGGGCACAAGTATCACGGGCTGGAGGAGGTGCGGCAGACCTACAGCCAGGGCCTGCCCGTCCAGGGTCAGGTCACCGGTGCCGTCAAGGGCGGAGTGGAGGTCCAGATCGCGGGGCTGCGGGCCTTCTGCCCGGCCTCTCAGATCGATACCCGCTTCGTTGAGGACCTCTCGGAGTTCGTCGGCCAGCGGCTGGATTTTCGCGTTACCAAGATCGAGGGCGGGCGGCGGCCCAACCTGGTCGTGTCGCGTCGCGTCATCCTCGAAGAGGAACAACGCCAACGCGCCGCTGAGACCCGCGCTCAGCTCAAGGAGGGGCTCATCCTCCCCGGAGTCGTCACCAGTCTCAAGGACTACGGCGCCTTCGTCGATATCGGCGGCTGCGAGGGCATGATCCACATCAGCGAACTCGCCTTCGGCCACATCAAGCACCCGAGCGAGATCCTGCACGCCGGCCAGGCGGTCAAGGTCGCGATCCTGCGTATCGAGCAGTCGAAGGACGGCAAGGAGCGCGACAAGATCGCACTCTCGATCCGCGCTCTGTCGCGTGACCCCTGGGCGGACGCGGCTGAGAGCTTCCCGGTAGGTACGCGGGTCACGGGGACGGTCAGCCGCCTCCAGCCCTTCGGCGCCTTCGTGGAACTGGCCCCCGGGCTCGACGGCCTGGTCCATATCAGCGAATTGGGCGCCGAACGGCGGATCAACCACCCGAGCGAGGTGCTCAACATCGGCGACACCGTGGAGGCGACCGTGCTCGGGGTCGACCTGAAGCGGCGTCGCATCGCTCTGACGCTCGATGCCTCCAAGCAGCCGTCGGACATCCCGGACGTACGCAACTACACCCCGCCCAAGTCGGCCGCCAAGGGTATGGGTGCAACTGCGGCCAAGGCCGCCGAACCGGTGTCGGAAAAGACCATGGGCAGCTTTGGCGCCTTGCTGCAAGAGAGCCTGAACATGAAGCGCTAAGCTTAGGAGTCCGAATGCAGGTATCTCTATATGTGCTGGACCTGGAATTCTATCCCGGCACCCAAGTCCCTTCGGTATTATGTAGCAGCTGTACATACTCGACTTTGGCCATTTTAGGCGACCCCGATCATCGTGCCAGCCGCAACCGGC
>JADNEJ010000381.1 GCA_016292295.1 Candidatus Thiodictyon intracellulare | reverse complement strand
ATGGCCGTATTACGTCTGCAGTCAGGGCAACACCGCGGAAAACTGCGTTTCTAGCAGAAAACCGTCACTTTTTTGCAACAAAAGCCCGTCTAATGGCCTCAGGCGGTGGCGCCGGTCGCTAAGTCCGACAGGCTGCTAGAGAGGCGCGCGCCGGCCGGCCCAGGACGATCGACACCGGGCACGCTGCCGTGCGGCCCAAGGGGTGTCAGGAATTTTTACAGTTCAGGGTCTGCTGCCAACTAAGATATTTTTCAACAGACTGTAAATCAAAAGCTTATTTTTTAGGCGCGCTTATTGCATGCCAAACCAGACTCAAGCCCCATGGTCGCGAAACACCAGGCAATTCAGGAGAGGTCGATGTTCCACCGACAAGTCGCTATAAGGGTTTTCCGCTTCCGGTCGGTCTCACGATTGCACCCGCTTGCTCTGGCGATCAGGGGCTTGCTGGCCGTCGCGCCCGGGTTTGCCGTTGCAGTCACATCGTTCGACTGGACCTGGCAGTCGACGGGCTACGTCGATTGGGCAAAAGATTATCCGATCGCGAACGGCGGGACTGACGCTTGCGAAAAGCATCCTGACTGGGACCCGAACGGGAGCCCGGGTAACTCCAGCCCCATCCTGAGCTGGAACAGATACGAAAACGATATCACTACGCCTCTGTATCGAAACAATTATTACGACTGAGTGAACAGCCAGGGATATGCATTCCAGATCAACTCCGTCACGATCGCGGCGGCAGGCTCGGTCGGCACCAACGGTACAACCGCGTCTCCAGTAGAGAACACCCGTGGTATCGCGCCCGGTCAGGGCATTAGCGCCGCCTGGGAGTTGAGTTCAACGGGATCCGTAGCTACCATGGAGGGTGCCAGGATCGAGATCAAGTCGGAGCAAGCCGATGGGACCCTGGCCTCTTGGGCCTTGACCGACAACAAGCTGCTGAACAACCCCTCGGCCACGCCGAGGCACCCCTTGGATGCCGAGCGACCTGAGCGCATCATCGACATTGACCGCCATTAACAAGACCTTCGCTTCAAACCTAGACCCGGGCAAGCGTGCCATTGAGGCAGGTGACCAGGTTCGCATCCAGTTTTTTCAAGCCAACGGGATTCAAGAGCAACCCAGTGCAGTATTGGGCGACTTGAAAATCACGTTCAAGATCGCGACGGCTGACCTCGCCGACACCACCTTAGACAAGGTCTATGCCAGGGTCGGCGGGGCCGCGCAGACGACAAGCGTCGCGATAACGAATAACGGGGAATTTCGTGCCAAGGATGTGGCGGCACTGAATCCGACTGACGCAACCGGTCCGACGCAGTATGTCTTCAGCCGATCCGATCCGATTCCCGATCCCTGGTCGGAGATCGCTGCCGGCGCCTTTGTGTCAACCGATTACAACTTGAAGATCGGCGAGTTCGCACAGTACACAAACGCCACGGCAAAGGTCGCCATTGCTAAGGGGGACACACCTGCGGCCCCGTAGCCGTTTAGCCGTTTAGCCGTTTAGCCGTTTAGCCGTTTAGCCGGCATTATGTAGCAAACGCCACACAGCTCGACGGCCGTGCCAGAATATGGCACAACCTCCTAAGCGAGAGCGGGTAAGCGTCGCCACGCCACTACCATGCACCTGAGCGATCACGACCTCAGACAATGCGACGACG
>JADNEJ010000240.1 GCA_016292295.1 Candidatus Thiodictyon intracellulare | reverse complement strand
GCCATGGACTCGAGAATTCCACACTTGCCTTTGACGCCGAGGTCACCGTTAAAGCCGATGGCATCCGCAACTAAACGCACCGAGCCCAACCACCCAGGCGGCGAACAGCATGACGCGACCGAGGCGCGAGGAGATATCGTCGAGACTGGGGATTGGGTCGTTCATGGCTCCCGGATCTGGATCAAGACCTGGTGTTCCGCCTGGTAGTCGTGGTCGTGCGGCAGGGCCGCGGCGAGCAGTCGGCCGGTCGCCACCTTGACCACGGCGGCCAGGGGATCGGCCTCGCTGGTGGCGTGGACCAGGATACCGTGGCGCGCCAGGCGCTCGATGAACCCCTGCCCGGCGCCCTGGGTCACCAGGGCCTGGAGTCCGAGCCCAAAGAGCGGATGGTCTTCCCCGTGATACGCATGGACGGATAACTCCTGGGGTAGGTCGAGCCGGTCGACTTCCTGGGGAGGGGTGCCGCTCGTATCCGTTTCATAGACAAGGAAGCGACGCGCCTTGCCGGCATGACCGGTGATGGTCTTGAAATTCTGGCTGGTGACGGCGATACGCATGGGGCTGTTCCTTTCGGGGACGAGGCTAAGGATAGGATGAGACGACTGCACAGACTAAGCCTGCAAGACCTCAAGGGCCTTAAGAACAGTCAATCGCCGGGACCGCACGACCGGCCGCGGCGCTATTCCTCGGCGATCCGCCGCAGGTTCGGCAGGTCCAGCACACACAGATTGGGCGTCGTCTCCACCAGCAGACCCCGTCGCTTGAACTCGGCGATGGTCCGACTGGTGGTCTCGGTGGTGACCCCCAGCATGGCACTCAGGTCCTCCCGCCCGAACAATTGACACTCGCCGGGCGCCCCCTAGCGCACCAGGCGCAGCAGGAGGCGCGCCACGCGCTGTCAGGCCGAGCCGGTCGAGAGTTGGGTCAGCCAGGCGTCCGCCTCGGTCAGCGCACGCTGCCAGCGTGCCATCAGCTCCCGGTGCAGGGGCGGGGTGCCGGTACCCAAGGCCCGCACGATGCGCTAACTGTCGTTGAGCAGATACTAGATCAGTTTACAAGTACCACTGCGCACCGTAAACATGAATTCTCCGGTGTCCCCGGCGTGATAGAGGGAGTGGCCCGGCTTCAGCGTAAACTGATCGATGGGATCATGGATGCCCTCGAAGTCGCGCTCCTTCAGACCGGCAAAGAGCGCCGAGGTACGCAGGGAGCGGTTACGACAGTCCGCCTCGCCGGACCAGACATCCCGCAGTGTCACACTCTTCACCATTTGGCTTGTGAGTATCCTCGGTCATACGGCGCCAACGAGATGCGACCTAAGCGTTGCTGAAACACACTCCCAGCGGCTCCGGCCAGTGCGCCGGATGCCTGCGCCCACCGCCGGATGGCCGGCCCGAGGAACACCGCAGGCACTTGAAATTAAATGCCATAAAGTTGTTGTTAACACTATGTTTTAATTTATAATATCACCTATTAAACTACCAAAACAGAGATTTCTCGCCATGATCCTAAAGCCGAATTCAATGCAACATTCTGTTTCTGAACAACAATTTATTTTTCAAATTTGAAAATATTTATGCTCCGCTGAAGGAGCATTTGTTTTCCAATGGCTTCGCCGCGTGTGCGCGGATTGCTCCTACCGACTTCACCCGTGAACGCGC
>JADNEJ010000489.1 GCA_016292295.1 Candidatus Thiodictyon intracellulare | reverse complement strand
GAAGGTCGCCAGGGTGTCGTGGTCCGGGTGAAGGTTGCAGGCAATGAAGCGAAACACCAGCGAATCGTACGTGGCTCGCTCGATCTTGTGGCTGGAGAAACGCCCGGTGGCATAGCCATAGATCCGGCATTATGTAGCATCAGCAACGCCAACAGCATGGCCGAGTGATAAGGCGTGCTTCCAGTGCCGCCATAAGCCTGCACCAGCACGCTCAGATCCAAGCTTTCCACCACCTCGACCACATAGCGTGCCAGGTAGCCCTTGGACAGCCAGTCCTGCACCGACAGCGGAAAGAGCAAGTCAGTGTCACGGTCTATCGGATGAAAGCGGCGCATCGGCAGTAGCACTCAGGCCATCGGGCGGCCATCGGGGTTGATCCAGACAGTGCCCGCCGCCCCGACGGGGCCCCGAAGTCCGACAGGCTGCTAGCCCGTGATGCGGACCCGCAAGCCCCGGCCCGCCCGGCGGGGGTTTCGCGGGTCTGGTGTCTGGTGACACCGCGCGCGGCTCAGTCCAGAAGTCCCGCGAGCGGGTGACTAGCCCGCCGAGCAGGGCCGAATAGTTCGTCAGGCGCCGGGCGATCAGGTGGGTCACCCCCGCCTCGCGCTGTACCTGCCCATAGGCCCCCAGTAACCGTGCCCCCAGGAGCACCGTCCGCTAGTGCTCGGCGAGCCGTTTGCCCCCCACCAGATTGACCTGACCCGCCTCGTCCTTCAGGGTGACGAAGGTGACGGCGCGGGCGTTGCCCGGGCGTTGCCCGGGCGTTGGCGGTTGATCACCAGCCCCGCGGTGCTGATCCGCGCCCACGGCGGTACCGCCCTGACCTCAAGGGCGCTCAGCAGGTGCCGGGCGCAGCAGGGCCAGGGGGTGCCGACGCAGACTGAGCCCCAGGTTCGTGTAGTCGGCGACGATCTCCGCCTCCTCGGTGGGTGCGGGGAGCAGGGGTAGGGCGACGGATGCCAGCGGGGGTGGGAGCGCCAGTGCATCCTGGACCGGCCGCCGGGGCGGACCCAGGCCGACGAGCCCGGAGGCCGACCAGGCTGCTCGGTGTCGGTGCCCCGCCAGAGGGGCCAGCGCATAGGCGCGGGCCAGGGCCGTCAGATCGCCCCGGTCCAGGCCAGCGCGCTCGATCAGGTTCGCTCAGGCTGCCGCACTGCGAGCCGCCACGAGGCGCTCGGCGCCGGTCCGTGACAAGCCCTTGATCAGGCGCAGGCCCAGGCGCAGGGCCAGAGTTTGCGCCTGATCCCTGAGTCGCTCCCCCTTGGCGTTCTTAGCGCCTTGGCGTGAGCCTCTCTCCGCAGCCTCTTGGGTTGTCCATCCGTCCTCGCCGAACTCCAGGATGCAGTCCCAGTTACTCGCCGTCACCGTAGCCGGCCGCACCTCCACCCCGACGCGCCGCGTCTCCCGGATCAACTGGGCCGGGGCATAGAACACCATGGGCTGGCTGTTGATGAGAGCCGCGAAGAAGGCGGCCGGTTCGTGGTGCTTGAGCTAGGCGGAGACATAGACCAGGAGAGCGAAGCTCGCGGCATGGGAATGGAGTCCGGAAAGCCGTACTCCCCGAAGCCCAGGATATGGTGATATACATAGCTAATGTCAAATTTTCTGTTTCCTCACCGACAGGTTATTTCAAAATTCTCCGTCAGCAAGGAGCGCAAGTCGC
>JADNEJ010000091.1 GCA_016292295.1 Candidatus Thiodictyon intracellulare | reverse complement strand
TTTGAAATAACCGGTCGGTGAGGAAACCGAAAATTTGGCATTAGCTGAGTATAGTACCCCGGATTGTATCGCTTCTCCGATTACGACAACGATTGTGTTTGTGTCTAACCTGTTCTCGATTCGATACTAATGCTGACTGCTGACTGCTGACTGCTGACTGCTGACTGCTGACGACCGATCGACAGGCATCAGAGGGTGCCGGACTGCACGGTTGTCTGCCGCGGGTCCGGTTCGCAGTCCACGCGGGCGCCTCGATTGCGCCCGGCCGTGATGCGGTAACGCAGCGGTGACAAGTCACCGAAGCGTGCCTTGAGGCCGAGTTCCAGGGCCCGCGCCTGCTCCGCGTCCGCCGCTAGGATGAAGCCGGTGGGGCCCCAGGACGATTGGCCGTTGCCGACAAACCCCTGCGCCGTCGCCCACTCCAGGGCGGCGGTCACCGCCGGAGAGGCGAAACAGCCGCCTTGAGCGGGAGCGAAGTGGGCGCCGACCGCGCGCTGGATCTCCCCGATGGCCCTCGCCACGTCCTGGAACCGCCCCTCCAGCAGCCCCGGCACCAATTGCATCAGGAGCAACCGACACAGGTGCCCGGCCGTCGCCGCGGGGAACTGCGGCAGTTGCGCGAAGGCATGCGCCTCCCGCTCACCGTGAAGACCCTGCCCCCGCTGATCCAGAAGCAACAGGACCCGCCAGTCCGCCGGGAAAGGCAGGCGCATGACCACCGGCGGTACCGTCGTGAGGTCGCCACGCCCGCAATCGCAGATGAAGCCGCCCTCCTCGAAGGCGCCGATCCCGATGCCCGAGCGCTGCCCGCGCCCGAGAGTCGCGGCGATGCCGCGGCAGTCCGCCGAAGCGCCAGCGGCGTCCGGTACGCATAGGCATTCCAGGGCGGTGCCGACCGCCAGTGCCATCTGGGTCCCTGAGCCCAGACCCGCGTGATCGGGGATGGTCTCGTTCAAGCAGATGCGCACCCCGCCCTGCAGGCCGCGGGCGGCGGCATAGGCCCGCGCATAGGCCAGGGCGCGCCCGGCCCCCGGCCCCTCGGCGCTGAATTCCACGGCCGGTTTCGCTCGCAGCCGAGTCGCAAAGACGTCGATCGTTAGACCCAGGCTGCCGAAGCGGCGGCCAAGGTCGCCGTTCAGGTCAAGAAACCCCAGATGCAGCCGGGCTGGGGCCTCAACTTCGATCGAGGGGTCAGGGTGGCTTCTCATGGGTGGCGTCATGACTCGAAAATGGGGGGTGGCGTGCCTTAAAGACCAACAATGAGTCTTAGTGCAACGTCCATGCCATCGGGCCGGGAAATCCCCGGCAGCGCCGCGCCCGCAGACCCTCGCGGTTCGCCGTCGCAACCGCCCGGTCAACAGCAGGTGCGCCTGGTCGGCCCCGCCGTCGCCCCTGTCCCTTTACTGAATCAGTGTGTCACGCCCCAGCCCGTCTGCGACGATACGGGCCGAGTGGATCGCCTTGGGAATCCGGCGCAGGTCAGCTCGTCGGCGTTGCGCTTGCCCTCGATCGAGCGTAGATAACGAGGGCATATAAGGAGGGACTGGCCGCTGGGTGTCGCATGGATATTCCACTATGGATATTCCACTTGGCAACCCGCTCCCGGAAGCCCTAGCGGTGAATTTCAGGATGCGCATGGTGGTGTCGTCATTATAGAGCACCGTGCCCT
>JADNEJ010000153.1 GCA_016292295.1 Candidatus Thiodictyon intracellulare | reverse complement strand
GACTTCAAGCCCCACCGTTGCCCTCACTAGCCATCTGATCGGGGCGACCCGCTACGGCTACTTGGCAACCAAGGGGGCTAAACAGTTACGCGCGCGCACGTTGGAGCGGTGTCAGCGACTGTGTGACTCCTACCACCGACCTGTGCAGCACCTATCTCCGCGGCTTCCAGGAGGCCCTGCACGAGTTCGCAGCACTCCTCGAGGAGCCCGGCCAACCGCCGTCGCTGGCGGCACTGGACGAAGCCCGCGGGTCGATTCAGGACCAGTTGCAGCGCATCGCGGCAGAGACACAGTCCGCAGGGGCCTCGGCCACGACCGCCGTCTATACGCTCGGCATCGCCGGCTATTATGTCGACGTCGCCCAGGCCTTGCCGGGATTTGCCGCCGCCCTGGAGGCAATCGACTTGGCGGCGTGGCGCGTGTCACGGTTCTGAGTTGGGGGAAGTACGGGAGTACGGAAGCACGGGAAGACGGGATTCGCATCCACCATCGCGCTCTGTGGGCACGATCTTGGCCGCGCTTCCGGGTTCGCTGGGACGGCGCGCGTCCAAGACCTGCCCCCGTGCTAAGCTCGCAGCGCAGGTTCTGGGTCGGGTCCTGCCCCTTTCCCCTGGAGTGGCGCCATGCGTTTTTTCACCACCGAAGGCCCGGTGCGAGCAGACGACCACTACTGCTTACCGCCGCTCGCGCGCTGGGATTTGGATCTGGCCCTGGATCTCATCGACCAGAAAAAATACTTCCTGCTCCATGCCGCGCGCCAGACCGGTAAGACCACCTGTCTGCTGGCCCTGATGGAGTATCTGAACCGGGAGGAGCGTTACCGGGCGCTCTACGTCAATATCGAGGCCGCCCGGGAGCGGGTCGGGCCCGGTATGGCCGCGGTGGTCCAGTTGATCGCCAACAGTGCCACCTGGCGCCTGGGGGATACGCAGGTCGACGCGCTGGCCCGTGAGGTATTTCAGGGTGCGGCGCCCCTGTAACTCTGGAGGTCTTCCTCACCCGCTGGTGCACCGAGTCCCCGCGCCCGGTGGTGCTCCTGCTGAACGAGGTGCACGCCCTGGTGGGCGATACCCTGACCTCGCTGCTGCGTCAGTTGCGTTCCGGCTATGAGCAGCGCCCGCGGCATTTTCCGCAGACGGTGATCCTCTGCGGGATGCGCGATATGCGTGACTGTCGGATTCACTCGAGTTCCGAGGCAACGCCGACCATCGGCGGCAGCGCCTTCAACATCAAGGCCGAGTCGCTGCACCTGGGAGATTTCACGGCGGCCGAGGTGACGGCCTTGCTCCAAGAGCACACCGTCGAAACCGGGCAGGTCTTTACCCCGGAGGCATTGGCCTCGGTCTGGGAATTGACCCTGGGCTAGCCCTGGCTGGTCAATGCTTTGGCCTATCATGTGTGCTTCCGGATGCCCGCGGGGCGCGACTGTTCCCGACCGATCACGGCGGAGTTGATCGACCAAGCTAAGGAGTATACTCAGCTAATGGCAAATTTTCGGTTTCCTCACCGACCGGTTATTTCAAAGTTCTCCGTCAGCAAGGAACGCAAGTCGCCCTGGTGCTCACCCAGGTTACTGAAGAAGTCTGCGCAGACTTTATGAAACCCGTTAAATGATTCGTAATTCGTAATACTTGTTATACAGAACTTTTTTCTTAAAGAATTTTCATAGCCGCTC